>NZ_CAXCAM010000001.1:0-180019 GCF_963980585.1 uncultured Ilumatobacter sp. | reverse complement strand
AAGCCGCGCACAACCGGCACGTTCTCTGCAGCAATGAGCACACAACGCGCGCTCCATAGGTCTGCCGCCGATCGAGACCCTGCACGGAGCAACCGCTCGATATCGGCCCAAGTGCAGCGCCCGGTCATCACGGCGGCGGCTGGTCGGCCGAATCCGGTCGGCTTTCATTGAGGGAGCACTCACGCGATCCCACCTGGATCAGCAACCGATCGTTGAGCCGCGAAGCTGTGCTGGTTGGTGCATTCATCGGCGAACCGCCTCGTACACCGTCGCTGCGGCGACGAGGTCTTCGAGGGCATGCCCGACCGACTTGAACAAGGTGATTGCTCCGGGGCCCCGCGTCGGTGAGGACGGAGCGGCGCAGAGGGCGAAGAGGTCGCCGCGGATGTCGTCGACGCTCAGCACCCCGCTCTGCAGGGGCTGCACGATGTCGCCGGCTTCTTTGAGCGCTCCGGTCATCGTGTCGACAAAGACCTCCGCCCTGCGAATTGCGTCGTCATCGGCCTCGCGCATGGTGGGCGTGAAACCTCCGACGAGATCCAGATGAGTTCCGGGTGCCAGCCAAGCACCCCGCACCACTGGCTCAGACGAGAGTGTCGCGACGGTGACAATGTCAGCGGCGGCCACCGCTGATGGGAGCTCCGTCGTCGCCGACGCAGGCAGGCCGTCTCCGGCGAGTTCAGCCGCCAATCGTTCGGCGCCAGCGGGGCGGTGGTTCCACACAGCGATGTCGGTGAGCGCGAAGTGCTCGGCATAGGCGCGTGCAAGGTTGCCGGCAAGGCGTCCGGCGCCGACGACGACAAGCCGGGGCGATTCCGGTCGGGCAAGCAGGGTGGCAGCAAGCACTGACGCGGCGGCAGTACGTCGCGCGGTGAGCTCGCCGCCATCGAGCACGGCGAGCGGCACGCCGGTGGCTCCGTCCATCAGCAGATAGTTGCCATTGATCGTCGGCACATCAGTGCCGCGATTGGTGGGGAACACTGCGACGATCTTGATTCCGACGTAGCTGCGGCTCCACGCAGGCATGAGCAGCAGTGTCGGCGAATCCTCGGCGTCGCTCATCGCGTGGTGATGTCGTTGCGGCACGGTCGTCGTCGATCCCCCCGCAAATCCTGCTCGGAGTGATTCGACCGCGGTGCGCCAGGGCAGAGCAGAGCGCACCTGTTCGTCAGTGATCATGTTGGCCATGTCGCTCAGTTTGGTCGATGGGCTCTGAGATTCGGCCAGGCGCAGAACGAGGAGAGCTCAAGCTGGCTACGTTTCCAGACATGTACGCATGGAACGAAGAGCAGCTGATGATCCGCGATGCGGTCCGCGAGTTCGTTGAGGCAGAAATTGCACCGAAGCGCGAAGAGCTTGAGTTCGGCGACACACCGCCCTACGACCTGCTGCGCAAATTGTTCGCCACGTTTGGCATGGACCAGATGGCCAAGGATCGATTCACCAAGACCATTGCGTTTGAGAGATCGGCCGAGGCCGCCGCAGCAGCGGGAGAGACCCCGCCCGAGCGGGAATCCAAGGGCGAGGGCCACGATCCATCGCTCTCGATGATTCCGATTATCGAGCTGTGCCGCTACTCACCGGGCATGGTCACAGCAATGGGCGTGTCCATGGGGCTGACCTCAGCGGCCATCATGAGCAAGGGCACGATTGCCCAGAAAGAGCGCTGGGCGCTCGACCTACTCACGCTCGACAAGATCGGAGCATGGGCGATCACCGAACCAAATTCAGGGTCTGACGCATTCGGCTCGATGAAGGCAACCGCACGGCGCGACGGCAACGAGTACGTGCTCAACGGCTCAAAGACCTTTATCACCAACGGCCCGTACGCCGAGACGATCGTCTTCATCTGCAAACTCGACGAGGGCAACCTGCCGGAGGACCGCAAGGTGTTGTCGTTCGTTCTCGACACGGGGATGCCCGGCCTCGTTCAGTCCAAGCCGCTGCGCAAGATGGGCATGCACTCGTCGCCGACCGGTGAACTGTTCCTCGACGACGTACGCGTCGGTCTGGATCGGCTGATTGGGGAGACTGAAGACTCACCATCTGGCGGTCGCGACGGGGCGAAGGCGACGTTCTCCATGGAGCGGTCTGGTGTCGCGGCGATGGCGCTTGGCATGATTGAGAAGGCGCTCGAACTCAGCGTGGCGTACGCCAAGGAGCGAGTGCAGTTCGGTCAACCAATCGGCGACTTCCAGTTGATTCAAGACAAGCTGGCCCGGATGGAGGTCGCTCGGCTGAACGTCGAGAACATGGTCTTCCGGTACATCGAAACCAGCCGCGATGGTGTTGCGCTCACCCTCGCCGAAGCGTCTGCGATGAAGCTCTACTCGGCTCGCTCCGCAATGGAAGTGGCGCTCGAAGCAGTCCAGATCTTCGGGGGCAACGGCTACATGAGCGAGTTTCAGGTCGAACAGATTGCTCGCGACGCCAAGGTCCTTCAGATTTACGCAGGCACCGACGAACTCCAGATCACGCACATCGCCAAGGACCTGTTGCGTCGCTGAGACGTCGGCCTTCCGGTCAGTGATCTGCGTCGCTCTTCGATGGATTCTCGACCTTTGCGTCGACACGGCGCTTCGCGAGCACCAAGAGGCCGGCGATCACAAACATCGGCCCGCCGACGAGCAGGACCTCGTCCCATCCGCCCTGGTGCGCCAGAATTGCAAGAGTCCCCACAGCTGGGGATCGTACGCCCAGGCTTGATTGAATGGTGGTTCAGATGCGTGACAAAGTCGAAGCAACGATCGAAATGATTCGCCCCGCGCTGCAAGCCGACGGTGGCGACATTGTCCTGCACAAGGTGCATGAAGACACAGGTCTCGTCGAAGTCGAACTCACCGGTGCATGCGTTGGCTGCCCATCGTCGACTCAGACACTCAAAGCCGGCGTCGAACGCATCATGCGCGACCGCGTTGATGGCGTCACCGAAGTGGTCAACATCGCTGAGAAAGTCCTGGCCTGAGCCCGCTGGCTCGACCACGTTTCGATCCCATGGCTCGTCAACGCAAACCTGCTTCCGAACTCTTTGTCGACGCGCTCGAAGGCGATCGCGGCGCACTCGCCCGACTTCTCTCGCTGATCGAACGTGGCGACGACGAAGCGCGTGAGGTTGGTCGACTCGCCTACTCCCGCAGCGGTGACGGATACACCGTCGGTCTCACCGGAGCGCCCGGCGCGGGCAAGAGCACGCTGACGAGCGCCATCATTGGGCATCTGCGGAGTCTCGAACTTGAGGTCGCCGTGCTTGCCATCGATCCGTCGTCGCCATTCACGGGCGGGGCCATCCTTGGTGATCGTGTGCGAATGCAGGATCATGCGACCGACCCGGGTGTGTTTATCCGGTCGATGGCAACACGTGGGCACCTGGGTGGACTCTCGCTTGCCACACCAGAAGCTGTTCGTCTGCTCGACGCGATCGGGCGGCACTGGATTGTCGTTGAGACGGTTGGTGTCGGTCAGGTTGAAGTCGAAGTCGCGGGCAAAGCTGACACGACCGTTGTGGTTGTCAACCCCGGGTGGGGCGACAGCGTGCAGGCCAACAAGGCCGGCTTGATGGAGATTGCCGACATCTTCGTGATCAACAAGGCTGATCGCAAGGGTGTTGACGAGACTTCTCGTGACCTGATGCAGATGCTCGACCTCAGCGACATGCCACATGAGGCGTGGCGTCCGCCGATCATTCCCGCGATCGGCACCACGGGGCAAGGGGTTCCAGAGATCTGGGATGCTGTCCTCGAACACCGCGCTGCGTCCGAGGCGTCCGGCGAGCTTGATCGCCGACGGACGTTCCGCCTGCGCGAGGAATTACGTGAGATCATCGCCCAGCGGCTCGGTCGTCGTGCCCGCGAGATTTGCACGGGTGATCGCTGGGACGAGCTCACCGATGAGGTCGTCGCTCGCGCAACCGACCCGTGGACCGCTGCCGACGAAATGCTCGCCGCGGTCGACGCCTGACCAGCGGCTCCGGCCACGCGAACACCACTGCGCCCGTGAACCCCGCAGTTGCCGTCGCGGTCGTCGAGCTCGAATGCTCTCGCGAGCCGACTGCTGTCCGCAGGCCGCTGATCTTCTAGCTTGGCCGACATGGCCTACGAACTACTGACCCTCGAACGTCACGACAACGGTGTTGCCGTCCTCACCCTCGCCAACGGCAAGGTCAATGCACTCTCCGGCGCGCTGGTCGCTGAGATTGGCGCCGCGGCCCAGGACCTCACTGACTCGCCGCCATCAGCGGTCATCGTCAGCGGCGGCGACCGGATCTTCGCCGCTGGCGCCGAGATCTCTGAGTTCGGTGGCCCCGACGAAGCCAAGGTCATCGGCCCCGAAATCCACGCCGCATTCGATCGACTCGCCGCCCTGCCATGCCTCGTCATTGCCGCGGTCAGCGGGTATGCGCTCGGCGGCGGCTGCGAGCTCTCGTTGGCCTGCGACTACCGCATCGCATCCGAGCGGGCGGTCTTCGGTCAGCCCGAAATTCTGCTCGGCATCATTCCCGGTGGTGGTGGAACGCAGCGTCTCGCCCGCGTCGTCGGTCCGAGCAAGGCGAAAGAGATGTGCCTCACAGGCCGACAGGTCAAGGCCGAAGAAGCCCTCCGGATTGGCCTCGCCGACGAAGTGGTTTCGCCTGAATCTCTGATGGACCGCGCGCTTGAACTTGGTGCGACCCTCGCCAAGGGCGCGACCGTCGGCCAGGGCATCTGCAAGCGCGCGATCGACGAGGGCCTGTCGACGTCACTGGCGGCAGGACTCCAAATCGAACTCGATGCTTTCGTCGAGGTATTTGGCACCGAGGACAGCCAGATCGGCGTGAAGAGCTTTCTTGAGAACGGTCCAGGCAAAGCCGAGTTCGTCGGACGCTGAACCGTCAGGCCCGGTTGCTTGCGTCGTTGAGGTTCCAGGCAGAGCGGGCAAGCCAGACGCCGACGGTGGTCAGCGCAATCATCACGACGCCGGCCACGGTATAGGCCGCGGCCTGTCCAAAACTGCCGTAGATCGCGCCGGTCACCGACGCCATCACACCTGCCGAGATTGCTTGCGCAGCACCGATGACACCGTGGGCGCCGGCCTGACGGTCGGCCGGAACGACCATGCTGACCGCCACTCCCGCGCTCGAGATTGTCAGTCCGTCCGAAACCGCGTGGACCATGGCCACCGCGAAAATGAGGCCGCCAGCGGGCAGAAACCCGTAGATGATCATCAGCCCGGCAGCAAAGAAGAGGCCGATCGATCCGAGTTTGAACGGCCCCCAGGTCTGTGCGAGTCGCCCGCCGATCGGGCCGAGAAAAATGAGCGGCAAACCGAACAGGGTGATGCCGAGATTGGCGATCCAATCAGTGGTGCCGAGATCCTTGTGGACCACATCCCAGAGCGCATCAAACGATCCGATCATGATGAACGTCACTGCACCCAACGTCACCGCCCCGGCGAAGGGGCGGCTCGCAAGCAAGTCGATCGCGAATCGTCGAGCGGGTGGCTCGGTGGCCTCAACAACGTCGACGCGAGCGACCATTGGGAGCAAGATGAGAGTGGCCGCAGCGACGACGAGAAATGGCGACGGAATACCGAACGGGCCAACCAGGACAGCGGAGATTGCCGGCCCCATCGCGAAGCCGAACACGTCGGCGGCGAGCAATCGTCCCATGTTCTGCCCGAGGTTCGCCGGGTCGGCCAAGACCACGATGCGCTTGATCGCAGGAGCCGCAGCGCCGATGCCAATCCCGGAGATGAAGCGGCCGACCAGAATGGGCACGAGCGAGGTGCCGAACGCCATCAAGACGAGGCCGAGGACATTAACGAACACCCCTCCCAGCACCAGCTTTTTGGCATGGCCGCGATCAGCAAACGGGGCAATGGTGATCTGCGATAAGAAGCCGGCGATGAAGCCGATTCCGATGATGATCCCGATCCAGTTCTCCGAGATGCCGTATTCGTCGCGGTAGTCGGCGGCAATGGTGAAGAGGACGCCGTACCCGGCAGCGAGTGCAGCACTGAGCCCACCGAATGCGACGAGCAACATCATCGGCGACGGTGGCTTGGGAGCGTCCTGCCGATCGTGTTCGGAGACGCCATCTGACGTGTCCGGCAGCATGCCCTGAGGCTAACGAGATGTCATCGACGCAGCGCGGTCGATTGTGCCTCAGGCCATTGGGTGACGGGCCAGAACTCGCGTGCCAGCAACGATTGCCAGCTTGTAAAGCGCTGGTGTCACGGCAATGAGGACGACCGTGGTTGCAATGAATGCTTGGTCACCGGCGGCGCCTTGACCAGCCACGCTGAGCCCTGCGTCAACGCCCACTTTCTGGAGGACGAATGAGAACTCGCCGATCTGGGAGAGCAGACATGCGGCAGCGATTGCTTCCGCTGGTGGCTGTCCGAGCGCTCGGGCACCGATCGCGATGGGAAAGAACTTGACGAGCAAGCTGAACCCGGCAAGCAAGCCGACCAGCACCAGGTTGTCGAACACGAACCCCAAGTCGAGCAGCATGCCGATCGATGCGAAGAAGATGGCGGCGAACACCATCTGAAATGGCGCGACATAGCGCTGGGCCTGGTGGCGGTGCTTGCCAGAGCTGACGACGAGTCCGCCGATGAAGGCACCGAGTGACGCGGAGATCCCGAAGAAGGTGACGAGCCATGCGAAGCCCGCAGCGATTGCAAGCACGCCGAACAGGAACGCCTCCTCGTCTGCATATTTCTTCACGGCGTCGAGGAACGGGGGAACGACGAACTTGCTGCCGAACAGGAGCGCAGCGATGACGACGGCCGCCTTGCCGAGGGCGCCGGCGATGTCGCCCAGACCGCCGCCCTCGCCACCGAGGATCGGCACGAGCAGCACCATCACGACCACTGCAATGTCCTGGAAGATCAAAAAGGCCACAGCGATCTGACCGGTCTGGGTCTCAGTCGCCCCGCGTGACGACAGCAGCTTGAGGACGACCGCAGTCGAACTCAAGGCCACCAGGCACCCGGTGTAGATGCCGGTCTTGATGTCGACGTTCCACAGTGAGCAGAGTCCCGTGACGATCGCAATCGTCAGCCCCACCTGGATGGCGCCGCCACCGAGCATCAATGCACCCATCTTGCGGAGGCGCTCGCCGCTCAACTCGAGACCAATGGCGAACATCAAGAAAATGACGCCGATCTCAGCCATCCCGTCGACCACTTCCTGGTCTGCGATCAGCGAGAGCGCGTTGGGGCCGATGATGGCCCCAGCGAGCAAGAACCCGACAACTGATTCCAGATGGACCCGATGGCAGAGGTAACCGAGAATCGCGGCACTGATGGTGAGGATCGCGAAGTCAGCGACGAGCGGGGGCGCGCCGAGCGCGAGCACGGAAAGAGTCATTTCGATCAGAGCCCTTCGACGGAGATGACCCGGCCCGACTCGATTGCAGCTTCGTGAGCCGCATAGTCAGATTCGTTCAGATCCGCAGATCGCTCGGCGAATTGTGTGAAGACACGGTCGGCAGTGTCGTCGTCGCCGAGGTATGTCGAGATCGCGCCGGCATCGCCGGTCCGTGCATGAGCGAGGGCGAGGGCAGAACCGCACGCGCCTGCGTACGCCTTGAGGCGCTTGGGACCCATCTGATCGACTTCCGCGGAGCCTTTGCCATCCCAGAGTTGGCGAAAGTAGAAATCGGCCTCGCTGCCATCGTCACGCTGGTAGCGAGACCAGCCGAGCAGAATGTCACCAGCTGACTGCATCAACTGTTGGCCGCGCACGACCCGTTCGCCGGCCTGATCGAAACCGCTGTCGCCGAGGTATGGCTCGAGCACGGAGCGGGTTGCCTCTTTGAACTGTAGGAACAGCGGGGCGCCGTGCTCCGATTCGAGCAGCACGATCAGGCAACGAGTGCCGACGCTGCCGACGCCGACAACCTTGTGCGCGATGTCGACAAAGCGATACTGGCGCAGGACTGCGGCGCGATGTGGCTCGAGCGTGGACAGGTAACTGGCGAGGAATCCCTTCAGCTGTTCGCGCTCGCTGCGAATGACATCATCGTGACGGGTGATCAGGGGCGGACGTTCCACAATCCTTCGCTGTCCATCGACAACGGCGGTCAACTTGTCGAGCGCGCGGAGACTGTCCTTCCTGGTGGCTTTCGCTGCCGTTGCAGCAGAGCGTTTGCGGCGCTTCTCGCTCATCGTTGCGGTGAGTGCATCGACTTCGAGGCGCAGGTAGTGCAACTCGAGCGGGCTGAGCCCAGCCGCGCGGGCCATGGTTTCTCGATACCGGCGCACCGAGGCGCGGGTTGCCGTTCGCGCTTCTTTGTTCGTCAATTCGTTGTTGCGTGCTGCAATCACGACGCTGGCAGCCAAACGTTTGAGATCCCATTCGAATGGCCCAGGGGTCGTCTCATCGAAGTCGTTCACGTCGAACACCAGCCGGCGATCAGGTCCGTTGAACAACCCGAAGTTCGACAGGTGGGCGTCCCCACACAGCTGCACCTGCAGATCGGTTGATGGTGTTCGCGCCAGATCAGAAGCCATGATCGCTGCAGCACCACGGAAAAACGTGAACGGCGTGACCCGCATGCGGCCGTGACGAATCGGGACGAGCTCCGCGACACGGTGCTCGTTCTGGTCCGTCAGAATCGCGACAGGATCGGGACGATCATCGGTGTCGCCCAGGTCGGCATGGTCTTTCAACGGCACGACGGAATTGTGGCGCTGCTTGTTGATTCGGTCGGTCACGTCGCTTGAGCCCTCTGTCGCCGCTGCCTGACGGCCCAAGGTATCCGATCGCCGCGAGTCAGCCGAAGGCAACGAGTCCAGTGTCAAACACGCTTGACAGCGCCGGGTGGGTGGGGAAAGCGCGAGCGGAGAGGCCCCACGGGCCGGCATCACCAGGTCGGAATGTGCCGGCGAAGACGCTGGCCTCAGACGTGGCTGCAAGGTCAACGGCGACGGCGCGCGATTCGTCGAATGAACCGTCTGGGCTGAGTGGCCCGTGCATGACTTGCACGACGAGTTCATCGAGCTGGAGCTTGCCGGGATGGACGCGCACGCGCACCGGACGCTCAGCTCCGGAGACGCCATCGGCGATGTCGGATCCATCAGCGACGATCTCCACTGACAATGAATCCCAGACCGAAGTGACACCAGACTTCCACGCGGCCACCTCGCGGGCTGCCGCGCCGTCGTTTTCGGTCACGAGGTCAGAGGTGATTGCCGCAGGCTCATAGAGCGCAGTGACGTAGTCGCGCACCATCCGCGCAGCAACGACGTTCCAACCGAGCGTCGCCCAGTTCGTGATGATCCGGTCAACCCAGCCGTGTGGCACGCCAGCATCGTCAGCGGCATAGAACAGCGGGACGATCTCGTTTTCGATCACGTCGAACGTAGCGGACGCCTCGCGATGGTCGCGACGTGCGGTGTCGTGGTCGTCGTCAAACGAGGGGATATCGAAGCCGTTGTCGCCCGTGGACATCTCAGCCCACCAGCCGTCGAGGATCGAGCAGTTCAGCACGCCGTTCAGTGCGGCCTTTTCGCCGCTCGTGCCGCACGCCTCGTTCGGCCGTCGCGGCGTGTTGAGCCACACGTCGCAGCCGTGATACATCGTGCGAGCGATACCGATGTCATAGTCGGGGATGAAGACGAACCGGTGGCGCACGTCGGCGTCGGCGGCGAGCTTGGCAATCTGTTGGATCAGGCCCTTGCCCGGATGGTCGGCAGGGTGTGCCTTGCCCGCAAACACGAACTGCACGGGCCGGTCTGCATCAAGGAGCAGTCGGCGCAGCCGGTCGAGCTGACCGAGCAGCAGGTTTGCCCGCTTGTAGGTGGCGAATCGTCGGGCGAAGCCGATGGTCAGCACGTTGGGGTCGAGCAGGTCATGTCCGAGCTTGTCGCGCACCATGTCGACCAACTCCTGGCGACCGGTGTTCCTGGTGTTCCAGATGTCGCCATGGTCGATCTGGCGGACTCGTTCCCAGTCATTGGCGCCCGCCATATGCCAGCTGTCGCCGATCGCATCGGTGAGCAGTTGATCGGTGCGGTCACTGACCCATGTTCGGGCGTGGACACCATTGGTGATGTGACCGATCGGCGTCTCGTTATTCGGGAGGCTGGGCCACATTCCACCGAACATCTGCCGCGACACCTCGCCGTGGAGCTTGGCGACACCGTTGGCGCGAGCGGCAAGCCGAAGGCCCATCACGGCCATGTTGAACTTGCCGTCCAGCTCGTCCGCTCGCCGCCCGAGCGCAAACAGCTCATCGAATGTGACGCCGCATGCCGTGGCGAAGTCGGCGAAGTACGGCTCGAACAGCTGGCGAGGAAACCGGTCGATACCGGCAGGGACGGGTGTGTGCGTGGTGAACACGCCGCCACCGCGCACGGCTTCGACGGCCTCGTCGAAGCTCAGGCCACGGTCGATCCATTCGCGGACTCGTTCCAAGCCGAGAAAACCGGCATGGCCTTCGTTGGTGTGGAACACCTGTGGGTGAAGGCCGAGCGCTCTGAGCGCACGGACGCCGCCGATACCGAGGACGATCTCTTGGCGGAGGCGGTGTTGCTCGTCGCCGCCGTACAGCCGGTTGGTGATTGCCACGATCTCCGGAGGATTCTCCGGCAGGTTGGTGTCGAGGAGGTACAGCGCAATGCGTCCGACATCGACGCGCCAGACCGCAACCTGGGCAGTGACGCCCGCCAGGTCGACCTCGATTCGTACGCCGGTGTTACGAACCCCGAGTGATGCTGGATCAATCCGCTCGTTGCGCTCCTCTTGCCAGCCGTCGCTGTTGAGTTGCTGATGGAAGTATCCCTCGGCATACAGCAAGCCAACGCCGATCAGCGGAACGCCCAGGTCAGACGACGCCTTCAAATGATCGCCGGCGAGGACGCCCAGGCCGCCTGAGTACTGCGGCAGCGCCTCGGTGATCCCGAACTCGGGGGAGAAGTAGGCCACCGACTGCAACGGCGACTCCCCAGCACGCTCCACGAACCACGGTGAACCATCGAGAACCGCAGCAAGACGTTCTTGCGCTGCCCCGACGGCTGCCACGAAGTCGGCGTCAGCTGCGAGTTCGGCCCAACACCCTGGCGACGTTCGGCGGACGAGGTCCACGGGGTGCTGTCCCGTCGTGCGCCACGAACGTCCGCCGGGCGAACCGTCGAGCCGGTCGAACACCGCCGCGAGCTGGCGATCCCATGCCCAGTGCAGATTGGCGGCGAGGTCCGACAGCGCGGTGAGCGATTCGGGAATCTGGCTGACAACGGTGAACTCGTGGATCGGACGCACCCGCGGGAGCGTACAGACCTCGTCCAGAGACCGGCGTCAGCCCTGATGGGCCGCAATCGAGGTGGCGTAGACGCGAGCAGTGGCGCCGGCGATGGCTTTCCATGAGTACTTCCGCTCGATGAGATCGCGGGCGTTCCGCGTGAGCTCGTCGGCGAGGAACTGATCGGTCAAGACGCGCTCAATGCAGTTGGCAAGGTCGTCTGGCCGACCCGGTTCGAAGGTCAGTCCTGCATCGGTTCCCTCGATCAATTCGGCCAGCCCACCTGTCCTGGCAACGACGAGTGGAGCCCCTGCAGCAAGCGCCTCCAACGCGACCAATCCGAAGGGCTCGTAGAGCGACGGGATGACGACGCACCCAGCGCGCTGAGTGAGCAGTCGAAGTTCGCTGTCGTTGACGAACCCGGCGATGTGGACGATGTCGCTCACGCCCTCGACGTCGATCTGCGCCTGGAGTTCCGGTTGGTAGCTCCCGCGGCCCGCAATCGTGCACTCGACCCCGGGCACGCGCATCCGAACCGTGGCCATTGAGCGCGCGAGCACTTGGAAACCCTTCTCGAACTGAACGCGGCCCCACGAGAGGACGAGTTGTTCACGCTTGACGGGCGTGTCGGCCCCGACCACGTCGGGGCTCGGCTTCCACCGGTCAGGGTCGATGCCGTTGGGAATCCGTGCGACGAGTTCTGGCGGGAGCTCGAAACCGGTCACCAATTGGTCGACCATGAACTTGGTCGGCGCGATCAAGCGGTCCGCCTGGAAGGCAAGCCACCACTCGATGGAGTTGACATCTGATGGCGTGCCCGTCGGCAGCTGCCCCCCGTGCCGGACCCGTTCGGTGCCGTGCATGGTGAGGATGAACGGCACGTTGAAGATTGACGACAGGGTGTCGGCAGCCCAGCCCATTCGCCAGTCATGCCCGTGCACGACATCGGGTCGCCAACCGTCGAGCGTGTCGGGCAAGTGGGCGCCCAGTTTGACCATCGCGTGGTTCGCTGACGCCGTTCTCGACACGGGCTCGGTCTTCGGGAGCCACGGGAGGTCGACCACTCCGCGCACGACCCGAACCGGTCCGACACGTTCTGCCTCGCGGTCGGCGCGGGGGTGAGCCGTGGTGAGGACGACGACGTCATGGCCGGCGAGTGCCAGCGCTTGGCTGAGTCCGGCGACGTGCGCCGCACTTCCGCCGGTCTCCCGCGGGGGAAAGTCCCATGACAACATCAACACGCGCACTGCCGCGCACCCTACTCTGAGGGACAATGTCATCGTCCGACGTCCCTCCCCCCAAACCTGGCGCACCCTCGCCTGCGCCGCCGTCCGGCCCCATTGGCGAACTCGACCTGCATCTGCTGGGCGAAGGGCATCACCGTCGGCTCTGGGAGGTCCTCGGCCCGCAAGTCGTCGGGCCCGGGCCGGCCGGTGTCAGCGCGGTGCAGTTCGCGCTCTGGGCGCCCAATGCCAGCAACGTGTCGGTTGTTGGCGATTGGAACGACTGGCAACCCGAGCCCCTGTCGATGATCGACGCCGACGGTCCAACGGGCATCTGGTCGGCGGTGTGTCCAGCGGCCCGTGCCGGGCACTGCTACAAGTTCGAAATTGTCACCGCTGCAGGGCAGACGCTGCGCAAAGCAGACCCGATGGCGCGCCAGACCGAAGAGCCCCCCAGTGATGCCAGCGTGATTCCGATGCCGCAGACACACGAATGGGCTGACGATGCATGGATGTCCCGCCGCAGCGACGTGCTCGCCGGTACCGCGCCGATGCGGATCTACGAACTGCACCTCGCATCCTGGCGTCGCGGCGTCGACACATGGGATGAACTGGCCACTGAGGTCGTCGACCACGTTGCCTCCCTCGGCTTCACCCACGTCGAGTTGCTGCCGATCGCAGAGCATCCGTTCGGTGGATCCTGGGGCTATCAGGTGTCGGGCTACTTCGCCCCGACCGCCCGGTTCGGTGATCCTGACGGCCTCCGCCGATTCGTCGACACGCTGCACGCTCGAAATATCGGGGTCATCGTGGATTGGGTGCCAGCACACTTTCCGAAGGACGAGTGGAGCCTCGGTCGCTTCGACGGGACTGCGCTCTACGAGCACCCTGATCCACAACGTGGCGAGCACCCCGACTGGGGGACCTACGTCTTCGACTTCGGTCGCAACGAAGTGCGTAACTTCCTCGTCGCCAACGCCCTGTACTGGTTCGACGAATTCCACATCGATGGGCTGCGAGTCGACGCCGTTGCATCGATGCTCTACCTCGATTACTCGCGTGGCGACGGCGGCTGGTCGCCGAACATCCACGGCGGCAATGAACATCTCGAGGCGATCGACTTCCTGCGTGAGACCAACCGTGTCGTCACCGAAGAGTTTCCCGACGTGCTGATGATTGCGGAGGAGTCGACGGCATGGCCTGGAGTCACCCACCCGATTGAGCAAGGCGGCCTGGGCTTCAGCCACAAGTGGAATCTTGGTTGGATGCACGACTCGCTCGGTTACCTCGCCCACGAACCAATCCACCGGCAGCACCATCACAACGAGATGACCTTCTCGCAGCTGTATGCCTACAACGAGCGCTTCGTACTGCCGCTCAGTCACGACGAGGTCGTGCACGGCAAGGGCAGCTTGCTTGGCAAGATGAGCGGTGACGACTGGCAACGATTCGCGGATCTGCGCAACCTGCTGGCGTGGCAATGGTCGATGCCCGGTGTGCCGCTGCTGTTCATGGGTGCCGAGTTGGCCCCGTGGCAGGAGTGGAACGATGCAGCAGAACTCCCGTGGCACCTCGCGGACCACCCACCCCACCGTGGTGTCCACGATCTCATTCAGTCGATGAACGGCATCGCCGACGATTGGCCGGCGCTGTGGGAACGCGACACCGAACCGGCCGGGTTTCAATGGCTCGACGCCAACGACGCCGATCATTCGATGTACGCGTACACGCGCTGGGGCCTCGACGGGGCGACCGCGTTGGTGTGCATCGCGAACTTCACCCCGGTACCACGGCCCGGCTATCGAGTTGGACTGCCGTGGGGTGGCGACTGGCAAGTGGTGCTCGACACAGACTCACCGCAGTGGTGGGGGAGCGGTCATCGCGGCATCGACACCAACTCGATTGCTGCCGGAGAGCAACCCGTCGACATCGTGGCGGGCCTCGACGAGGCATGGCAAGGCCAGACGAGCTCGGCGATCATCGACGTTGGACCGTTGTCCACCCTCTGGCTCGCCGCCCGTAGCCCTGGCTGAGTGACGTCGCGGTCGGGAGCAGCCGTCACTGACTAGCTTCACGACCATGACTGATCAGTACCGGCCGGCTTCCTCACGCGTCTCCGTGAAACGCGGTGCCGATCGCGCGGTCTACGACCCGGCGGAGGTTCACGCGATTCTTGAGGCGGGCCACATTGCGCACGTCGGTGTGGAAACCGACAACGGCCCGATCGTGCTGCCGATGGCATACGGCGTGAGCACGAGTGAGACCGGCGACGAGGTGCTCATTCACGGTTCGGTCGCGAACGCGATGCTGCGCGCCGGCCGGGATCTTGATGTGTGTGTGACCGTGACAATCGTCGACGGGTTGGTCGTGGCGCGGACACCGTTCCACAACTCAATGAACTATCGGTCAGTTGTCGTACGCGGCACCGCAACAGCGATCACCGACGCCGACGACAAGGTCGCTGCGCTGCAGATCATCAACGATCACATCGCGCCGATCTGGGACACGGCGCGCCCACCGAGCGAGAGTGACCTGAACCGGACCCTCGTCTTGGCCCTTCCGCTCACCGAAGCGTCGGCGAAGGTCCGATCTGGCGACCCGGTCGACGAAGACATCGATCTCGATGGGCCGCACTGGGCCGGAGTCGTTCCGCTCACAACGACCTGGGGTACGCCAACAAA
The DNA here is from genome assembly GCF_963980585.1 of uncultured Ilumatobacter sp. NCBI lineage: Bacteria > Bacillati > Actinomycetota > Acidimicrobiia > Acidimicrobiales > Ilumatobacteraceae > Ilumatobacter > uncultured Ilumatobacter sp. The sequence goes on along the minus strand of NZ_CAXCAM010000001.1, from coordinate 164,893 downwards.
CGCCGCGGACCTGCGCAGCGCTCCACCGGTCCCCAGTGCAGTCGCCGCCCTGGCCGGTCTTGACGCCCACGCGTGATCACCCTCCGCGTCAGGCCCCGAATTTCGTGACTCAGCGAGCGTCGACGAGTTGCTCGAGTGCCTTGAGGTTCCGCATCCAGATGAAGCCGAGCACGAACCGGCCGCCGATGATCTCACCGAGACGTCCGCCGAGGTACCAAGGAAAGTCAAGGTTCTCCGACCACGTGAACTTCGTCCGTTGACCGCCTGCCAGTGGCTCGAGTGTGAAAACGCCGCTTCCGGTGACGATCCCGGTGTGCTTGACGCCCATCTTGCCATCCTGGGTGGCGCTGGCCGCCGCCCACTCGGTGATCTCCATCTGGTCAACCAGCTTGATCGGGCCCACTTTGGTGTCGCAGAGAAACCTGGTGCCGACGCCACGTGTCTGCTCGGTTTCGAAACGGATGGCGACCGCATCAGCCATCCAGTCGACATGGCGTTCAACTGGTTCAACGATTGCCCAGACCTCCGCCGGTGTGGCATTGAGATCGATGGAAACGGTGACATCGCTCATTTCACGATCATGTCGTGAAAATTGGCCGATGGGCGAGTCCGCCGCTGTGACTTTGGGGACCGCGCTGGTCAGGCGTTCGCTGCGACGGACTTCAAGGTGGCGCACGCGTCTTCTGGGGGCAGCACGTTGATCATGACGCCGGTGCCGCGCTCAAAGCCGGCCTGCGTGATCAGATTCGGCCACACGTGTGCGTGCCAGTGGTACTGGCCCGTGTGCTGATGAGGAGCGGTGTGGAAGCCAAGGTTGAAGGCCACATCGCCGAGCACGGCATTGAGTTGTCCGAGAGCGTCGCGCAGTGCGACGCCGACCGCTGCGAGGCTGTCGTCGTCGGCATCTTGGAGGTGCGCCTCGTGTCGGCGCGGGACGATGAGCAGCTCATACGGCGAGCCACTCCAGAATGGGGTGATCACAACAACTTCGTCGGTGGCGAGGACGATTCGAGCGTCAGCAGCGATCTCGGCTTCGACGGTGGTGCACAGCAGGCAGCCGCCGGCAAAGCGAGCAAACGCACGCTCTTCGTCGAGGACTTCGCCGGGGACGAAGGGTAGACCGAGAATCTGTCCGTGGGGGTGAGCAATGGAAGCTCCGGCCTCGCGGCCGTGGTTGACGATCGCCTGGGTGTACCGGACCTGGTCGACGTCGGCGTGTTCGCTGAGTCGGCGCTTCAGAGCGAACATCATGTCGGCTGCATGCTGGTCGTCCAGCTGGTGCAGACCACTGTCGTGGTCGGGCGTGTACACGAATACCTCGTGGATACCGCTGGCCTCGGCTTGCACGAAGACGGGACCGAGGTTATGCACCGCGAAACCTTCGTCGCCGTCGAACGCCGGGTACTTGTTGGGGATCACCCGCATCGACCAACTGCCGTCGGCCTCGACAGTTTCGAGCGCCGGCGGCGTCTCTTCCTCGTTGCCCGGACAGAACGGGCAGGCGCGCCCTTCGTCGGGATCGCCGAGGTCATCGCGTGGCGCGAAGTCGCTCGGTCGCTTGGCTCGCTCGGCGACGATCGTCACCCACCGCCCATTGAGAGGATTCAGACGCATCTGGCTCATCGTTGGTCCATGCTACGACCGATTTCGGCGTGGAAGGTGACACTGCGGTTGCGATGTCGTCACCTGATCGAATCAGGCCGATGCTGAGGTGAGGGCCTCGGCGTACTGGCGGTCGAGCCGACCTTGGTTCCAGCGGTGCAAACCCCACCCGAGCAACGAGCCGATACCAAACGCCAAGAGTCCGCCGACCCCGTCGAGCCAGTAGTGATTGGCGGTGACGACAATGCAGAACAACGTGGCCGCCGGGTAGAGCAGCAGGACCGCTTTGGTCCGGCGCCGGCTCAGAAGCGGCCAGACTGCAATGGCGCACCATGTTGACCACCCGATGTGCAGGCTCGGCATCGCCGCGTACTGATTCGAGATTGACGCCATCGCGTCGGAGTCGAACGACCACGGCCCGCCGTATTCAGCGAGCGTGTCGACGAAACCGAATCCACCGGTGCCCCGAAATCGACTGGGAATGCACGCGCCGCCGTACTGCGATGGGTCGACTGCAGGGCAGGGTTTGTCGAGCAAGCGCGGTGGCATCAGTGGAAACCATGCGAAACCGACAATGGCCAGAGAGGTCATCGCAGCGAGCGTGTTGCGCCATTGTGGGAACACGTCGGCGCGTTTGACGTAGAGCAGGATGAACACCCCGAGTGTGACGGCGAAGTGCAGCACCCCGTAGTAGATGTTCCAGAACTGGATGAACGTGCGGTACGGCAGGAACCAGTCCTGCACTGTCTCTTCGTGGAATAATCCGAGCCAGCGCTCGAACTGGATCACTCGTTCGGCGTTTGTGAAGGCCTGATCGGGGATGCCGTCAGCGGCGATCTTGTTCGATCCGAAGAGGTTGCGAGTCCAGGAGTAGACGGCGTAGAAGGCAGCGACGATGAGCGCTTCTTTCCACCAGAGCAGGCGGTGTTGCCGCTCGGGTGTCCACGCGGGCTGCTCAGCGGCTGGCGACGCCTGACCCGGCGCAACGTTTGGCTCGGCGCCATCCATCGAATTCATCGTAGGGCAACGTTACGTTCTGGTGACAGGTGATTCGTTCGGCGACCGGATGAAATGGTCTGGAGGGTTGCCTGTGGCAGAGAGATTCAGCTGCTCGGCGAGCAGCATTTGCCCATGAAATCGTCGATCCCGACGACGACGCGGGTGAACTTGCCAGCAGCAACGAGGCCGCCGGCGTCGGTGGCCGAGACCTCGAACCGAAGGCGTCGTCCGTCGATCTTCTTCAAGACCGCTTCGGCAGACACTTCGGCGCCAACAGGTGTCGGTTGGAGATGGTCGAACTGCACACGCATGCCGACCGTTGTCGTGCCAGGCTCAAGATGGCCGGTCATTGCATTCTGGCAGGCCTCTTCGCACAGTGCGATGAGACGGGGTGAGCCGAGCACATCGACGGTGCCTGAACCGAGCGCCGTCGCAGTGTCGCTCTCAGCGACCATCAATTTGGCGTCGCCGCGCAGGCCGGTCTCGAATTCCACGGACGAAACGCTAACGCGGCACCTGCCGCCGCGACACGATCTGACAAAACTGTCATGTTTCTGAACGGGTCGTATCCTGGGCGGGGTGATCGACGCTGATGTCCTCGAACGAGTCCTCGCCGGAGCGGTACGCACTGGCGCCGAATTCGCGGAGGTGTATGCCGAAGACAAATCTTCGACCTCTGCAGGTCTTGATGATGGCCGGATCGAACAAGTCACCAGTGGACGCGATCGCGGTGCGGGTATCCGCGTCATTGCCGGCGACACCACAGGGTTCGCCCACACGTCGGATCTGAGTGAGGCCGGGCTGGCAACGGCTGCTGCTGCGGCTGCAGCGGCCGCAGCGCATGGTGGAGGTGGCATTCGCACCGTGTCGCTCACGCAGTCGCCAAGCCACCGGCCGAACACGATCGTGCATCAGCCCGACAGCATCGCGAAGGCGCGCAAGGTCGAACTTCTGCAGCGCATGAACGACGCCGCCCGAACCTATGGTCCGGAGATCGTGCAGGTTTCCGCCGGCTACGGCGACAGTTCGAAGCGCACATTGATTGCAAACACCGATGGTGTGCTCGCTGACGATGAAATTGTTCGCACCCTGCTTCGCATCAGCGCGGTTGCCGACGGTGACACCGGCATGCAGACCGGCTATCAGTCGATGGGACACACTGTTGGGTTTGAAATCTTCGACACCGTTGACGTCGAAGAACTTGCCCGCGATGCGGCGCGCCAGGCGATTACCAAGCTGCAGGCCCGGCCTGCGCCGTCGGGTGCAATGCCAGTCGTCATCAAGAACGGCTCGGGTGGGGTGCTCTTCCACGAAGCATGCGGGCATGGCCTCGAGGCTGACCTCGTCGCCAAGGAATCGAGCGTCTATGCCGGCAAGGTTGGCGAACTTGTTGCCAACCCGCTCGTCACACTCGTTGACGACGGCACCATGGTGGGCGAGTGGGGCACGCTCGGCTACGACGATGAAGGCCATATCACGCAACGCAACACGCTGATCGAGGATGGGATTCTCACCGACTACATGTGGGACTACCTGCGGGCCCGCAAGGAGGGTCGCGCCGGATCGGGGAACGGGCGTCGTCAGAGCTATCAGCACCTCCCGATGGTGCGCATGACCAACACGTTCGTGCTCGACGGACCCGATACGCCCGATGACATCATCGCGTCCACCCCAAACGGGGTCTACGTCGCCAAACTCGGCGGCGGCAGCGTCAACACCGCGACGGGTGATTTCGTGTTCGGCATGACCGAGGCGTACCTCATCGAGGACGGCAAGATCACCGAGCCGCTGCGTGAAGGCAACCTCATCGGCAACGGCCCCAAGGTGCTGCAAGACATCGACATGCTCGCCAATGACTTTGCCATGGGGAACCCCGGTACCTGCGGCAAGGACGGCCAGGGCGTTCCGGTCGGCGACGGCCAGCCGACCCTGCGTGTGAAAGAACTCACCATCGGTGGCACCGCAGCATGAGCGCCTTCGAATCTGAGCTGCAGGTAGTCGCTGACCGGGTCGTTGCGCAGGCACAGCCGGGTGAGGAAGTCGAAGCGTTCGTGACGCGCGGTGGCGACACCGACGTGCGGATCTATCAAGGCGCCGTTGAGCACTTCGTGTCCGCCCAGAGTGAAGGCGTTGGCATTCGAGTGATCTCCGGTGGCCGAACCGGCTTCGCGTACGCCGGAACGCTCGACGAGTCGGCGATCGCCGAGGTGCTCGCCGAAGCTCGCGACAACGTCCAGTTCGGCGAACCCGACGAGTACGCCGCGCTGGCCGAGCCAGATGGAGTTGCGATCACCGAGCAGTCGTTGTGGAACGACGAACTCGCGGACTACCCAACCGACGACAAGATCGATCTCGCCAAGCAGCTCGAGAAGCTGGCGTCAGGACGCGACCCCCGTGTCCGCGTCGACGACTCGAATTACGCCGATGCACACGGGGAGTCCGCGGTTGCATCGACGACCGGTATTCGCATGTCGGGCCGTGAGAACGGGTGCTACGTGTCCGTGTCGACACTTGCTGACGACGGCGAGGGTGATGACGCCGAGACACAGACCGGATTCGGCTTCTCCGTCGGCCGGAGCCCGCACGAGTTCGACCTCGACAAGGCCGCCCGTGAAGCGTCCGAACGGGCGACCCGTCTCCTCGGTGCGACGAAGCCGGCGAGCAAGCGCACAACGGTCGTGCTCGACCCGATGGTCACGGCGCAGTTTCTCGGTGTCATCTCCTCGACATTGAATGGCGAAGCCGTTGTCAAAGGCCGATCGCTGTTCGCCGAACGCCTCGGCGACGAAGTGGCGGCGCCGTTCGTGACGTTTATCGACGACCCGACCAACCCCAAGGCATACAGCGCGACCGATGTTGACGGCGAGGGTCTCGCCGCGCGCCGCAACGTGCTGATTCAAGATGGCGTGCTCAAGCAGTTCGTGCACAATTCATATAGCGCTCGTCGCGCCGGAACGGTTTCGACGGGCAACGCAACTCGTGGGGGATTTGCCGGCACACCCGGTGTGGGCTGCCTTGCGATGTCGCTGGTGCCGGGCACGCGCTCGCAGGCTGAGTTGATTTCTGACGTTGACGACGGCCTGCTGGTGCAGTCTGTGCAGGGTCTGCACTCGGGTGTCAATCCAATCAGCGGCGACTTTTCGACTGGAGCTGCGGGCCTGCTCATCGCCAACGGTGAGGTGGGTGCACCGGTCCGCGAGTTCACGATCGCGTCGACACTGCAGCGCATGCTGCTGGACATCGTCGAGATCGGTGGAGACCTCGACTGGCTCCCGATGCGCTCGAGCGGCATGTCGCTCGTAATCCGCGACATCACGCTCTCGGGCACCTGACCAAACGTCACTTGCGTGCCGGGGTCGCTGCCGGAGTGGGGGCGGCGCGGATAGAACATCGGGGTGCCGATCATCCACGCCATCGTTCTCGGAATCGTGCAGGGCTTCTCTGAGTTCCTGCCGATCTCGTCCAGTGGCCACCTGCTGCTGGTGCCGTGGCTGTTCGGATGGGACGACTTCAGCGGCCCCAACGGCGAGTCGCTGAAAAAGTCGTTCGACGTGGCACTGCACCTCGGCACCTTCTTTGCCGTGCTCGGTTACTTCCGCCACGACGTCAAGGTCTATGTGGTTGAGGGCACCAAGCTGATCTTCACCCGCACCAAGCCGACGAACACCGATGGCCGGCTGGCATGGCTCTTCGTGCTCGCCACGGTGCCCGCCGCGGCAGTCGGCGCACTGTTCGAGGACAAGATCGACACGGTGTTGGGCACGCCGTTCATCATCGCGCTGTCACTGATTGGATTCGGTCTGTTGCTCGGGTGGGCCGACCGCAAGACCGGTCGCCGCAAGCTCGAGGACTTCCACGCCCCCGACGCGCTCAAGGTTGGCGTCGCGCAGGCACTCGCACTCAACCCCGGAACGAGTCGCTCAGGTATCACGATGACTGCCGCGCGCTGGGTCGGATTTGACCGTGATGCGGCGGTACGAATCAGCTTCATCATGTCGTTGCCGGTGATCTTCGGAGCGGTTGTGTTCAAGATGCTGTCCATGGTCAGCGACGGCGGTTACGAGGATCTCCTCATTCCGATGGCGGTGGGCATTGTCACGTCATTCATTGCCGGGCTGATCGCCGTGTGGGGCACGATCAAGCTGGTCAGCACCCACAGCCTGATGCCGTTCGTCATCTATCGCGTCACCGTTGGCGTGCTGATGTTGATCATCCTCGCCCTCGGCTGGCGCGACAACATCGCTGTCTGACTGCACTGCTGTCACGGCAGAAACAACAGCGACACCGTCCCGAGCGGCGCGGCTGCTGCCACCATGGGCGCTTCGGATGTCGGAACGGCAATCAAGATCACGTCGTCGTCAGCACCCACGACGGTCGCCGCCGCAACGAGCACGATGCCTTCCGACGTGACCGCCACAGGGAGACCGATCGAGGGGTCCGAGGCGAGTGGGTCAATCACGCCGACCACGGCCGTGCCCGGCTCAGCGAACGCAGCGGGGCCGACCGCCGTCGAGACATCCGCTGTCGTGATCACTGCGCCGCTGACGACGCGCTGGCGAACGCGTCCGCTCGAGGGCAGCGAGGTCAGTGCCTCGCTTGGCAGCATCGCTGACGGGAGCGGGACGACGTCCGCCTCGATCGGATCGCCGGGTTCGAGGTCAGCGCTCGCAACGACGACATCGACGGTGGTTCCCCACGCCTTGCGCTCGCGTTCCACGGCGCTGGCCTGCTGGTGGCTGGTCCAGGCGACTCCGGCGGTCAGCACGAGCACGATGGCCCATCTGGCCCAGCCGTGTCGCGCCAGAAAGATGCGGACTCGCACGATGAAGTGCATGGAATTCTCCCTCGACAGTGTTGATCTGGAGGGGGAGCCGGTCAACGCGATGCTACCGCCGTGGCTTCAAGCCGGCAGGTGTGGAAGCGCTGCGGTGATGAGTCGTCGCACGTTGTCGACGTTCTGCTGCACCATTGCGAACACGGCGTTCATGGTGACGGGTTCATGGCCGTCGACTCCGGCGTCGTAGTCAGTGACCAGCGCGATCGAGGCGTACGGGATGCCCGCCTCGGCTGCGAGCACTGCCTCGGGATAGCCGGTCATGTTGACGACGTGCCAACCCATTTGCCGGAACCAGACGCTCTCTGCTTTGGTCGAAAAGCGCGGGCCGTTGATGACGACCATCGTCCCGGAGGGACGGACCGTCACGTCGTCGAGCGTCGCTCCGGCGGCGGTCAGCGCGTTGCGCAGCCCGCGATCGTATGGCTCGGCAAACGTCTGATGATGAACAGCGGTGTCAGAACCTGGCATGCCGTCATCTGCACCAACATCGTGGAACGTGTCGTGCCGACCGTTGGTGCGGTCGACCAGTTGATCGATGACAACGAGCTCTCCGGGATGAATCTCGGGCTGCAGCGAGCCGACGGAGCACGGAGCGACGATCGATCGGACGCCGAGCGACGCCATTGCCCACATGTTGGCTTGGAACGGGACGCGGTGGGCCGCGTAGTCGTGGCGGCGCCCGTGTCGGGCGAGGAAGGCAATCCGTCGGCCACCGAGGGTGCCGATCGCGATGGGTGCGGCAGGGGGGCCGTACGGAGTGGTGATCTCGACGTCGGTTGCGTCGTCCAGAAATTCGTAGAAGCCGGATCCGCCGAAGACACCGACCTCGGCGCCGAGTTCGGACGCTCGGTCGTCGAGCGAGATCAGCATCGACGGCGGCAGTTCAGTCGGCGGTGCTGGACGACGTGCTCGACGAGCTGGGGGCAGCCGTCGACGTTGACGACGACGAGTCGGTTTTCGTTGCGGTCGACGAGCTCGAACTCGAGTCGGATGAGTCCTTGGAGCTGCTGGAGTCGGATGAACCGCTGCTCGAAGAGTCGCTGGTCGAGCCGGCGGGTGTCGTCGTCGAGGTCTTGCCGCGATTGTCGTTCTTGAAGAATCCGCTGCCCTTGAACGTGACGCCGACGGGCTGGAAAACCTTCTTGACGGCCATCACATCGCCAGTGGCAGGGTGTGTGTGCTCGGTCAACGATTCGTCCTGGAACGACTGCTGGACCTCAATGGTCTCGCCGGTGTCGGTGAATTTGTAGACATAGGTGGGCATAGCAGGAGCCAGATTACCGAGGGTGAGGCTCGCTGCCACGTTCGAACCCACAACGTTCGGCCTGAAGTTCTGCTCGGCGAGGACCCCGCAAGGAGGGTCCCGGTTGCGCTCGGTGAGTGCTGGTTATGGTGGCGCTCATGCAGGTGCGCAGTGCCGTGATCCCCGCGGCTGGAATGGGAACCCGATTCCTCCCAGCCACGAAGGCCGTGCCCAAGGAGCTGTTCCCGATTGGAGATCAGCCCGCGTTGCAGATCGTCATCGATGAAGCACTTGGTGCCGGTATCGATCACATTGTGGTCGTCAGTAGCCGAGACAAACCAGCGGTCGCGCAGTATTTCGAGCCAAACGAGGCGCTCCTTAACAAGCTCGACGACTCGGGCAAGACCGCTCTTGCTGAGCGATTGCGCTCGATCGGGCGTGACTGGCGTGTCAGCATCGTTTATCAGGACAATCCCAAGGGTTTGGGCCACGCCGTGGGCTGTGCCCGTGAGGCAATCGGCGAGGAGCCGTTCGCCGTCATGCTGCCCGACGAGCTGATGGGTTCATCTGCCCTGCTCGCACAGATGAACGGCGTGTGCTCGTCAACCGAGGGCAGCGTGGTTGCCGTAGCAAACGTGCCGCGCGAACTGGTGAGCTCCTACGGCGTCATCGATCCGGCGGGTGAACTGTCGGCGGACGGGGTCATCCCGGTCCGAGATCTCGTTGAAAAGCCGTCCGTCGAGGACGCCCCAAGCAACTTCATCATCACGGGTCGTTATGTCCTCACGGCTGATGCGTGGGCTGAGATCGATGCCTTGCAGCCGGGACGCGGTGGCGAACTCCAGCTGACCGATGCGCTCAAGGCGCAAGCTGCCCGGTCACCGTTTCACGCCGTGGTGTCCGATGTGAGCCGCCACGACACCGGCAACCCGCTCGGTTTCCTGACTGCGTCAATTGAGCTCGGTCTCACCAACCCAGAGCTGCGTGACGATCTTCGGACGTTCCTCGCGAACTTGCAGGTCTGACCGTTACGACCGGGTGAAGAGCTCGGGGTAGTCCTGGACGAGACCGTACGGGTCGATGTCGAACTCAACCTCAAACCCAGTATCGAGGTTGGTGCGCGCGAAACGATGCAGACCAATCCGGTGGTATCGCTGCCGGACGGGCACGACCCCGAGCGTCTCCACATCAAGCACCGCCACTCTGAGATCGGCAGCATCGCCGACATCAAGCGCAAGTCGCCGGATCGGCAGGGTGTGGGTGAACGGCGTGATCGGCAGGTCGATGTCGTGGCAGCCGTCGAGGTCCGGACGGTGTGCTCCGTTGATCTCCCCCCATCGACCGCTCCCATCGGTGCCCAGCCAGAGATCAGGATCGTCGAGGTCACGGAACAACAGGAATTGCCGGACTGCCCAGGTCGCCGAGAGGCGCAGCACGTAGGAGATGTTCGGGCCGCCGACTTCGCTGGTGATCGTCCAGCCTTCGTTCTCCCACCGGAGGTCGACCTGCTCGGAACCATCGCCGTCGACCCGATTCCATCGGGCGGTAAATCCATCGGCAGGGAACGCAGTCAGTGCGGTCGTCACCACACCGAGCCTACGGCCGATCGTTTGCGCGCCCATCAGGTGTCGCCGGCGACACGTAGTGGGTGCGCAAACGTTGAAGTCCGTACGATTGAGGCCATGACGCCCTTGGAAGATGCCCAGGCCTTCGTCCTCGAATCGTGCCCGCCGCGTGAGCCGGTCACGATGCCGCGCGAGCAGGCGGGCGGGCTGGTGCTCGCTGACGTGGTCGTGTCGACCGAGATCGTGCCGCCGTTCAACAACACCGCTGTCGATGGATATGCCGTGCGGTCCGTCGACGTCGCCACCGTTCCCGTTGAACTCACGGTTGTCGGAGAAATCGCAGCCGGTGCGGCGCCGGATGGCAACGTCGGTCCTGGCGAGACGATCCGGATCATGACCGGCGCACCGATGCCGCCGGGAGCTGATGCTGTGGTGATGGTTGAGTACTCCGAGCGGCTTGGTGAGGATGATGCCGGCAACGAACGAGTCCGGCTGAGCGAGTCGGTCGCAGCAGGGACGGCGGTCCGGGGAGCAGGCGACGACGTCGTGGTGGGCGAGGAACTCTTCTTCGAAGGAACGCAGATCACTCCGGCAATCGAAGGGGTCCTTGCCAGTATCAACGCCCAAGAGGTCAGGGTGTATCCGCGCCTGAAGGTCGCTGTGCTCTCGACCGGTGATGAATTGATCACCGACGGCTCGCCGCTCGCGCCGGGTCAGATCCGCGAGAGCAACAAGATCATGCTGGCCGGAATGCTTGCCGAGGCTGGGTGTCAAGTGGTCGACCTCGGTGTGGTTCGCGATGACGAGGTCGAGCTCGAACGAGTCCTCCGCGACGCAGCTGTCGAATGTGACGCGATCGTGTCGAGCGGTGGCGTCTCGATGGGCGACTACGACGTTGTGAAGGCGGTGCTCGGAAGGATCGCCGACATGACCTGGATGCAGATGGCAATCAAGCCGGCCAAGCCGTTTGCGTTCGGCAAGCTTGACGGCGTGCCCGTGTTCGGACTCCCCGGCAATCCGGTCAGCTCGATGGTCAGCTTCGAACTGATGGCTCGACCGGCGTTGCGCCGCATGATGGGGCACACGCAACTTGCACGGACCAGCGTGGTCGCAATCGTTGACCATGACCTCCGCCGCAATGCTGACGGCAAGTTGCACTTCATGCGGGTCAATGGCGGCTTTGCCGAGGACGGGCGATATCACGTCGCGCCGGTCAACGCGCAGGGCAGCCACCAACTCGCCGCCACGGCAAGTGCCGACGCGATGGCGGTCGTGCCCGATGGTGACGGCATCAATGCCGGCTCAGAAGTCGCTGTGCTTCTCCTGCAGTCGTAGACTGCTCCAATGGCGGCGACATTCGAACAGCTGATCGATCCATTCGGTCGCCACATCGAAGATCTCAGAATCTCCGTCACCGACCGCTGCAACTTCCGCTGCACCTACTGCATGCCCGAAGAGGGCATGCAATGGCTCAAGCGGAGCGATGTCATGTCGTTCGAGGAGATCGAACGACTCGCCCGCATCTTCGTTGAGCGCTACGGCGTCAAGGGCATCCGGTTGACCGGCGGCGAGCCCACCGTTCGCGCCCACCTGCCGGTGCTGGTCTCGAAACTTTCGAAGCTCGTTGGTCCGGACGGGCCAGTCAACTTGGCGATGACGACCAACGGCGCAACAATGCGGCTGGTGGCCGACTCGTTGAAGCAGGCTGGTCTGAAGCGCGTCAACATCAGCCTCGACACGCTCGACCGCACGAAGTTCCATCAGATGACGCGCCGCGATGAACTCAACAATGTGCTCGACGGCATTCGTGCCGCGCAAGAAGTGGGCTTCGATCCGGTCAAGATCAATGCGGTCATCGAGCGCGGCACGAACGACGACGAACTCATCGACCTCGCCACCTTCGGACGTGAACAGAACGTCGAAGTGCGCTTCATCGAGTTCATGCCGCTCGATGCTGAGGGTCACTGGATGAACGGCAAAGTCGTTGGCCAGGAAGAAATCGTTGAGAAAATCAACGCGGTGTACCCGGTAGAGGTACTCCCTGCCCGCGGCGCGGCACCGGCCGATCGGTTCCGATTCCTCGACGGCGGGCTCCACGGTGAGGGGAGCCCGGGGAGCATGATCGGTGTGATTCCGACCATCACGAAGCCGTTCTGCGGTGACTGCGACCGAGTACGCCTCACCGCCGAAGGTGACTTCCGGACCTGCCTGTTCGCGACCAAGGAATTTGATCTCCTCACGGCATTGCGATCAGGAGAAAGTGACGACCAGATTGCTGACCGGATCGAAGCAGCCGTCGCAACGAAGTGGGCCGGCCACCAAATCAACCAGGTCAACTTCACCCGGCCCTCGAAATCGATGTCCCAACTGGGTGGCTGACGCCACCCGCAGTTGAGCTGCATCGCCGACTGCGTCGTTGAGTTGGAAGTCTCCGGCCTGCTGGCCGGACTCGGTCACGCTCGGGGCAACCCTCGTTACGTGAGGTCGGTGAAGGCTTGAAATCTCCGTGCGACCACTTTGTCGCCGACGACTTCGACGTCGCTCCCGCGTCGCCACAGCCACATCAGAATGTCTTGAGCCTGGCCACGAATGGCCGCGTCGCCCTTGCGGTGTTCGCGGGTGAAGGTGGCCTTGGGTTCTTTCATTGCTGAGACGAACCACTCGCCGGCGCCGTCCGGGAGTTCGGAGTCCGTGCAGTGCAGATGGACGGTGCCGCCGACCTTCATCTCGCCTTCGGCGCGTTCTCCTGCCGCAAACCAGGTCAGCCATTCGTCGATGCCGTCGGCAGAAACCTCGGGGGCGAACTCGAAGTCGAGGCCGATTGCCTGGCCTGCATCCCACAGGTGAACCATCGTTTCGTGTGTCATGCGGCGGGCGACCCACGCCACCGGTTGCGTCGAGCCGGTCCAGGTCCATACCTTCATTGAGGCATCCGCTGTGTGCAGGGCGTCGCACAGCCGAACGTGAGCATCGAAAAGTACATCGATCAGGCCAGCATGCTCTGGTGGACGCTCGATCTCGGGAATCTCACGAACATCGTTGCGGCTCGTGATGCCAGTTGACAGAACGCCGGCCCAGTAGTTCCACCCGCGAGCAACGTGGAACGTGAGATCGCCAAGGCTCCAGCCAGGACACGTCGGCACGGAAAGCGTTGGGTCAGCGTCGCTGACGAGCCGGATGAATTCGGTGCCGTCGAGGCGGATGTGCTCGATGGCGTCGTAGGAGGGCGGCGCCGGGGTCGTCATAAACAACACGGTACCGAGCAGCGCCGGAAGCAGACGGTTGCCTGAGACGCAACGGTGTGAGGGTCGGATCGGGATGCGAGTACGGTCAGAGGTCGATGAGCGACCTCGAATTCACCCATCTCGACGCATCGGGCCATGCCCGGATGGTCGACGTCACAACAAAGGAACCAACCCATCGGCGCGCAGTCGCCAGATGCAAGGTGATGATGCAGCCCGAGACCACTTCGGCAATCGTTAACCGCGAGGTGAAGAAGGGCGATGTCCTGTCGGTTGCACGGGTTGCCGGGATCATGGCGGCCAAACGCACGTCCGACACGATTCCGCTGTGTCACCCACTGATGATCGCAAGTGTGTCGATCAGCTTCGAGGTCGGTGACGATCATGTCGCCATTGAGGCCCACGTGGACTGCGTTGAGCGGACAGGCGTCGAGATGGAAGCCCTGCACGCCTGCAGCGTCGCTGCGCTGACGATCTATGACATGTGCAAGTCCGCAGATCGAGGCATGACGATCACCGATCTGGCGCTGTGGGAGAAGACCGGTGGCCGTTCGGGTACGTATCGGCGAGCCTCGGAATCGTGACAACGAGGCAGATTTGAGCCTGATTGTCCACCTCTCGGGGCCGCTGATGTGCGACGATTGTGTGACGGGCAACACGCCCGTTGTTGTCCGGACCGTTACAAATGTCGTAGAATCGTCATACTCATCGGGGAGTGTCGGATGCATTCCGTCACCCGCTGACTGAAAAGGAATCTTTTCTTCACCATGGCAAAACTCGTACTCCTCGTCGTCGCTGCTGCATGGGCCGCTGTGCTCATTCCTCCGATGCTTCGTTCGCGGGTCGACAACCGACCGAACTCATCGGTCACGGACTTCCGTCGTCAGTTGAACCGTCTGCAGAACACGGCCACACCGCCGCGTGGCTCGGTCCGTGGTGCGATGGGCCGTCCGCTGACCCAGTCGTCGTCGCCCCTGCAGCGCCAAGTCGCCGCCGGCCGCCCGAGCCAGCCAGCAGCCGCCCGCCGGGCACCGGTCCGCCAGGCGTCGCTTCGCAATGGTGGAACGGCAGTCCGCGATCGCACGAGTGAGACCACCCGCGATCGCTCGCATGGTGATCCGTCCGGTGGCCAGCGTCGTCCGGAGCAGCCGCGTGCTCGTCGCCGCGCGTCGGAACCCCAAGATCGCGGTGTCCCGCAAGAACGGACCGGATCGCAGTCGCCGCGCCGGCAAACGGCCCGCGCCGGCGCACAGCGCCGCCCGGAGCCGGCACAGTCGCTCGACCCTGTGGTATTGGCGCGCCGCCGTCGGACCAACGTGCTTTTCGTCCTCGTCGTGACGTCGGCCTGCTCGATGTTCCTTGCCGCGACGACCGATTCGGTCGCGATGCTGTGGGTCTTCGGCCTCTCGTTCGTCGCGACCTGCGGCTATGTATACGTGCTCGCCCAGTTGCGCGAGCGCGAGCAGGTCGGCTGGAACGACGGCTGGCTCGAGCACCGCTGAGCGCAGCCGGGTCCGCCCGGTTAATCGGTCACCCGGAGCGATACACTCGCCTCCGTTAGTTTTGGGGCTATAGCTCAGTTGGTAGAGCGCGTCGTTCGCAATGACGAGGTCAGGGGTTCGATTCCCCTTAGCTCCACGATACGCACCCTGTGGTGGTCGCATTCGGAGACGGACGACTCTCGGCGAGCGCCCGTCGCCGTCAGCGGCGCCATTCGGGTGAGCGCTTGGCAAGGAATGCAGCGACTCCCTCTGCGAAGTTCGCTGTGCCCGCGAGCTCAATCGCAAGTGCGGCCTCCATTGCAAGCCCGTCATCGAACGCCATGGCACCACCAACAGTGATTGCCTGGCGGATCGCAGCGAGCGCTTCCGGTGGCTTGGCGCACAGCGATTCGCCATACCGCTGCACGGTTGCCTCGAGCTCTTCGCCACTCACCAGTTCATCAACCAGCCCGATCGTCAGCGCTTGTTCGGCGTTGATGAGTCCCCCGTCGTAGAGGAACCGCAGCGCGGCCGGACGGCCGAGCAGGCGGGCGAGCGCTTGGGTCGCTCCCACCGGGGGGATGAAGTTGATATTGACCTCGGGCTGCCCGAGACGGGCGTCATGCGTTGCGAAGCGCACGTCACAGTGCAACGCCATCTCGAGTCCACCGCCGACGGCGACACCGTCGATTGCGGCGAGCGTCGGCTTTGGTGAGCTCCGCAGGCGGTGCACGATGCCGTGCACCAGCTCGCACCACTCGCTCATCCCGGTCTTGTCGATGGTGCGGAACGTCTCGAGGTCGGCTCCGGCACTGAAGTATCCAGGGTTGGCGCTACCAAGGACCAGGACCCGGACGTCGGGGTCCTCCACCATGGTGCCGATCGCCGCGGTGACTTCGCGCACCATCGACCAATCAAACGCATTCACCGGCGACCGGTCGAACTTGATCCAGCCGACATGCTCGACGACTCGTGTGGTGACTGCGGCTCCATCAGACGTCATGTTCGCCAACGTAGTGGTCGAGCAGCACGGCACGGTTGCGTTCCGTGCCAGCCCTGTCGCCGTCGCCGTCAACGGCTGACGCCGAGCCCCTAGGAGGCCTGTGCGACTGTCAGTTCGCCGGTGATGCGGTCAGCGAGTGCAGAGATGACTGCACCGCGCGTTGCGCCACGTTGCCGCCAACGCCTGGCATCGACAACCCACTCCCGACGCGCATGGTCCTCGGCTCCGGCCAACTGCTCGCCAGCGAGCTGGCCGAATCCAGACAGCTCGTACGTGCGGGCTGCGAGTCGCACAGCCAGCGAGAACACGTCAGGCGTGGACGCGGTTCCTCTAGCTGGAAGCAGCATTGAATCGTCAACGGTGACGTGGTGACCCTGCGCGGAAAGACTCACATCAATATTTCAGCATGCGTGGGTCGCTGGTCGATGAGCCTTGAGTAGTAATTCGGTAGCAAACCAGGACGACAGATACGCACATCTCGGCACCGACTGCGCCGATTGGGACGCTTCCGCTCAGTCTGAGCGTTCGATACGGTCCGCACCATGATCGATCTCCCTCACCACGTCGCTGAGAACCGGCGCCACTGGGACACAACCGCTGATCGGTGGGTTGCATCCGGCGAACGAGCATGGGCGCAGAGCACGCCGACCTGGGGAATCTGGGGCATCTCCAACGACGATCTCCCACTCCTTCCGAAGTCACTTGAAGGACAGCGCGTCATCGAACTTGGATGTGGGACCGGCTACTGCAGCGCGTGGATGCGGCGGCGCAACGCATCGGTGTACGCCATCGACAACTCCGCGGAGCAGTTGGTGACGGCACAACGGCTCGCTGATATGTACGAGGTCAACGACATCGAGTGGGTGCACGGCGACGCCGAGGCCGTGCCGCAGCCCGACGAGTCCTTCGATTTCGCGCTCAGTGAGTACGGCGCCGCGATCTGGTGCGAGCCGAGAGCGTGGCTGACCGAGGCCTTCCGCCTGCTGCGGCCCGGTGGCCAACTGGTCTTCCTCGGTCATCACCCGTTTGCCATGGTGTGCTCCGCGCCAGCCGGTGATGGCCCGGTCGGCCGACGGCTCGAGCGCCCGTATTTCGGGTTGCACCACCTCGATTGGACCGACGCACTCGAAGATCCGGGCGGCATCGAGTTCAACATGCCCGTTGGCGAGTGGTTTGCGCTCTTCTCCGACATCGGCTTCGCCGTTGAGAATTACATCGAGGTCCAGGCCCCCGAGCTGGTCGAGGGGACAAGGTTCTGGATCCCTGCGGATTGGTCAAGAGACTTTCCCAGCGAACAGGTCTGGTTCTTGCGGAAGTGAAGAGTGCGAGTGAGTCTCAGCCCACAGGAGCGGCATAGACGACGATGTTCTGGCGGTATCGACGGATCTCGGGGTTGAAGTCGCCGCCACAGGTGATCAGCACCAGCGTCTCGGGGCCGGTATTCCGCCAGATTCGTTCGCGGGGCAGTTCCAGCTTGCCGTAGATCGCCCGCTCGAACACTTCGTACTCACGCACGGTGCCATCGTTGAGAGTGACGCTGACGCGGTTGCCGGGTTCGAGGTTGCCAAGCTGGCCAAAGGGGCCGACGGTGCCGTTCCACGACACGTGGGCAGCGAGCACGGTGGCTCCCGGGCGACCCGACGTGGCGCCGTACTGATACCAGCCAATCTCGGTCTCGTCAGGAACCTCGAGTTGCCCATCGGCCTCCAGTCCGACAGGCCGGACCGGAAACTGACTGACATCGAAGGCATCGATCTCTACGCCAACGGGACGTGGACGAGGCTCAACTTCGTCGGGGACGGCGGAATACTGCTCGCCGAGCAGATCTGCAAAGGGACTGAGTGCCACGTCGGTCGTGGTGGGCACGGTCCTTTCGGGCGCAGGCGCCACGGTCGTTGGGGGTGCGGTGACGAGCGGAGCGACGGTCGAAGGAACGGGTGCCTCTTGGTTCGCAACATCGAGAACGACCTCGCCGCTGTCCTGGCCAGTGGCGCCGGCATAGGCCAGGCCACCTCCGGCCAGCAGAGCAACGGCCGTCATCACGGTGAGCGCTCGACCACGACGGGTGCGGGGAGTGGGTCTCATGTCGTCGGAGCGGTGGTGAGCGTGGCGGTCAGAGGTGCTGGATGGCGAGCACAGTGTGCTGACACGACGACGGGGAATCGGCTGGCATGGGCCAGGAGATCCGATTCCGCCGTCATTGTCGTGGAGTCAGCGAGTGCTTGCCGTCCGAGCGGTCGTCAGCTGCCGACCGTCTGGCGACGGAGGGCGAAGGCACCACCGGCGAGGGTAAACATGCCTGCGGCAGCGGCGAACAACACGAGGCTGTTCGAGCTCGAACCGAGCTCGTCGCCCGTATTGACTGCGGTCGGGGCCGGCGTGCCATCGCTGGTGTCTGCAGCGGCCGACATGAGGTCACGTTCCTGTGTGTAGAAGGTGAACGTGTCGTCAGCGAGCGAGCCGACGGCGTACACGATCAGGTTTGTGCCAGCTTCGAGCGTCACCGTCGGAACGTCAGCGATCGGATCGCCACCGGTCGGTGCGATCTGTGCGCCGGCGATCTCGCCAGCGGGGAGGTCGAGGCCTGCACTGTCGCCGTTCGATGCGTTCTCGACGGGGCGGGCGTCACCAAGGACGATGTCGACTGCTGGAGCCGCAGCGGTGTGGCGGATGGTGAGGCGGCCGAAGCCATCAGCGACTTCGGAGGTGTCGTTCTCGAACGGGGTGAGTGTGGGCGTGCCCTCAGCGTCGAGGTGTGCAACGACGGTGTAGCTACCGGAGCTCGGCACGGCGAACTCTGCGACTGGGCCGATTGCGATGTCTTCGGTTCCGGCAACGCGGACCTCGAGGTTCTCAAGGGTCTCGCCGGCGAAGGCGCTGAGATCCTGCATCATGCCGGGCTCGAAGCCCGGGATGACGATGGCGCCGTCGACGGCCACATCGACAGTGACGCCGGGAATTCCATGGAGCAGCATGATCTCTGCATCAGATTGGGCGTTGGTACCCGCCGGGACGGCGATGAGGACCGCTGCGAGCGCTGCGGCTCCTGCGAGAAGTTTCTTCATGGGACTGTGCCTTTTGGTCGACTGATTCGACAACGATCCGGGCCGATCCCGAATCTGCCTGCTCTTCGGAGCCCCGGCGGTCTGCGGATGAGAGAACTCCCGAAAAATTTTGCACAGCGGGGGACTACTCCTCGATGAAACATCCGTCAGGTTCATCCGCGCCAGCCGTGGAGAACTGCTCGCAGGAGCAGAAGACAGGATGGTTCTCGCCGATTGCGTCGCTGGCAATCGCCGGCGGTCAGGTGTACATCGTGTCGAGCGCCGACGTTGCCAACGCGATGATGGCGTCATCATCGAGCGACTCGAGTCGCTCGGCGACAGAACCTGCGTTGAATCCGACGATGACTGGCTTGCCGACGACTCGTGTCCAGTCGTACCACTCGACGAAGAGTCCGGGTTCCTCGCCGACGAACCCGATCACTTCGACGTCGTCATCCCAGAACCGTTCGTCGTATTCGAGGATGACACGGTTGAGGACGCCCATGCCGAGCCGCTCGATCGCCGCCAGTTTGTCGTCAGGGAGCACCGGGTCGAACTCGATCACGCCGGCCTTCAGGACCCCAAGCGGCACGGTGACCAGCACGGCATCGGCCGTCGCGTTGGTCCCGTCCGTGAAGCCAATCTTGACGCCATCGGTGTCGTCACGGATGGAGGTGACCGTGCGGCCAAGCTGCACTTCGATTCCGTCGGCGAGCGGTGCCAGGAGGCCGATGTAGCCGTCGGGCATCACGTTCTCGTCGCCGTCGAATTCCTCCCCTGCCAGGAAGGTCTCGGGAGAAAGCGAGTCGATATCGGCGGCTTCTTCATGTTCGATGATGGCGGTTGCGAGGTAGCGGCCGAGCCGGGCCTCATCGGGAGCGAGCTGTGAGAGCGCCGCCTCGATGGTTTCGCCGACGGTCGGCGCCTCGTCAAAGTCCAGTTCTTGCAGTCCGTCCTCGAGGGCCTGGAGCGTGCCCTCGTCGGCCTCGGTGCCATCAACGTCGTACACGACGATCTCATCAGGATCTGTGACGAGTCGCTCGACGCCGAACTCCTCGGCCAACTCGGTCAAGGGGTTGCCGTCGGCGCCGTGAATCCAACCGGCGCCGAGTTCGAGCGGCACCCCAAGACTGGTGTCGGTGTGCACACGTCCGCCGATGCGGTCGCGCCCCTCGACGATGGTGACGGCGAATCCTGCATCGGTCAAGGCCCGAGCAGCGCCAAGTCCGGCAGCACCGGCGCCAACAATGAAGATGGAGGCAGCTGGCTCGAAGGTGACGAGGATCTCTTCGGCTGCGGCGCGGCCCGACAGCAATGCGCCATGCACCGTCGCCGCGAAGTCGACCGACGCCGCTTCACCGGCGAAGTACAGTTTGTCGCGCACAGATGCAGCGAGTGCTTCGCGATCGGCCGGTGAGGAACCAGGCGCGAGGTAGCTGTAGCTCCCGAAGGCGAAAGGGTCCTGACGCCATCTGGTGACCAGGGCGGCCGATACAGCGCCTGCGGCCCCCACGGTTTCGTCGGGTTGGGTTCTGGGCTGGTCCGACTCGGATTGGCCGTCATCTCCGCACGCCGCGAGCGCTGCCGCTGCGGCTGTTGCTGCGAGGAATCCTCGGCGATCCATTTCTTGCCTTTCTGCGCCCGCGAGCGGGCGTCGGCGTCAGGATGTCAGAGACCGACCCAAGACAACGCCATCCCGGGCGAGGAACGCAGCGTTGATCCGTTGCCGTTCGAGGATCTGATCGAGCGTCTTCGTTGCCTGTGGAATCGGATGCTCAGCGAAGAACGCTGCAGCGTCGGCGACCAACTCAGGGGCAGCGAGCTGCTTGATCGAATCGACCATTCGCACGATGGTATTGGTCGGGAATTCGGCGTTGGCTTGATCCCAGTGTTCTTTGACGAACTTCCAAGCGGCGGGGCCGTGTCGGCGGTTTGCCATGGCCAGACGCAGCAAGAACGGTGCGTTCTGTGTCTTTACCTTCCCGCCGAGGGCGAACTCGCAGGCACGCAGGATGAGAACTTCGTCGTCGAAATCGGCAAGTGCGTACAACTGACGCAGTTGCTCCTGAGGAGTGGACGCCGTGAGGAATCCGTTCTGCAGTCGTTCGAAGTCCTCAGCACCGCCGTGCGCAGCAACCACCGATGTTGCTGCAGCAACCAGCTCAGGGTCGACCTGGTCCACGGGCTGTGCCAGCAAGTCTCGACACAGACCGATGACGAACTCGTCGTTGCCGAGCACGCCGGCGGTGTTCAGGAGCAGCCCCCGCAACTTGGCAGTGAGGTCGCTCTGATCGGCTTGGGGCTCACCGAGTTCGGCGAGGGCAGGCTGGACGAGATCGCGAACCTTCGACTCGAACGCCGGCCGTGCCTCATCGCCCACCAACCGGCCGAGACCGTTGAGAGCAATGACCACCGCTTGCCAAACCGCATGCTCACGTTCCGCGGAGAAGCCTTCGAGGAATTGCAGAAGGTCCGGCGCAGTGATCGATCCGGCAACAGTTGCAGCCCATGCATCGTCGACGAGGCTGTAGCGCTCGAGGGTGCTCATCTCGCCGAGATCTGCCGTGAGGCGGCCGCGCAAGGTGTGGTCGTAGCTCACGCGGAAGAATCCGTGTCCGCCTGCATTGATGACAACCGATGCAGCAGGATCGGCGAGCGGCACGACGATGCTCACACTGTCGAGCAGGACCGTGGTGGTGGTGGTGCCGTTGCGCACGTGGACCGGCACGACCCACATCTGGTCTGCTGCGTCGTCGGGCAGTTCACCGAGACGGAATCGCTGTTGGGTCAGTTCAACGCCGGAGCCGTCCGCAGTGAGCGTCGCGTTGATCAGCGGGAACCCGGGCTGCCAGATCCAGGAGTCCATGATCCGTCGCACGGGCTCGCCGGAGGTGGCTTCGATGGCGTCCCACAGGTCATTCGTTTCGGTGTTCTTGTACGAATGCACGCGCAAGTAGTGGCTGACTCCCTCACGGAAGCGATCCTCGCCGAGGTACTGCTCGAGCATACGCAGCAATGCGCCACCCTTTTGATACGTCAGCACGTCGAACATGCCCTCGCAGTCGGCAGGCGAACGCACCTCGTATTCGACCGAGCGAGTGTTCTCAAGCGCATCGACATCGAACGCAACACTGCGTTCCAGACCGAAGCTGGTCCATCGCTCCCAGTCGGGTCGATAGGCATCACATGCCGCAATCTCCATGAATGTGGCGAATGCTTCGTTCAACCAGATGCCGTTCCACCAACGCATCGTGACGAGGTCGCCAAACCACATGTGGGCGAGTTCGTGTGCAACCACGTCAGCGACCAGCTGCTGCTCGTTCTGCGTGCTCGTGGCCGGGTCAACGAGCAGCAAGCTCTCGCGGAACGTGATGCATCCCAGGTTCTCCATGGCTCCCGCAGCGAAGTCAGGGAGGGCGGCCAGGTCCACCTTGTCGCTGGGGTAGGGGATCCCGTAGTACTCCTCGAACCAGCGGAGGCAGAACGCCCCGACGTCCATGCCGAAGTCGGTCAGATGGCCCTTGCCAGGGACGTGCACGAGCCGCATGGGGGACCCGTTGACGTCAACGCTGTCGCTCATCTCGAGACGGCCGACGACAAAAGCCACCAAGTACGTGCTCATGATCATGGTGTCGGCGAAACGAATCGCGGTGCGCCCGTCGCTGGCTGTGCGGCCGACCTCCGGTCCGTTGGAGATGGCTTGGAGTCCATCCGCGATGTTGAGGGTGAGACCAAACACGGCCTTGTATTCGGGCTCGTCCCAGCAGGGGAATGCCCGACGACAATCAGTCGACTGCATCTGGGTCGTGGCGATGACCTGTTCGGTGCCATCGGCATCGGTGTACGTGCTGCGGTAGAACCCGCGCAGCTTGTCGTTGAGGATGCCGGTGAACTCGACGGCGAGCGTGGCCGTACCTGTCGGCAACTCGGTCGCCGTGTGCACGAACAATCGGTCGGTCTCTGCGTCGATGGTGAAGTCGGCTTGCGCACCGTTGACCAGGCACAAGCTGATCTCCAGCTCGGCAGCATTTAACACGAGCGTGGTCGTTGGAACCTCGACGTCGAGTTGCACCGTCACGGCGCCGCTGAACGTCGCCTCATCGAGCATGGGTGTGAGTCGGACGTCGTACCGCGACGGCGAAACACCGGCGGGAAGACGGTACGGATCGAGTTCGCCGCCTGGTGACGAGGGAGAGGCTGCCATGCCGGGATGGTACCGGCGCTAGCGTGATCGATCGTGTCCGCAACGACTCTGCCCTCCGCCGCCGACGGCGCTCCCAATACCGCTGCACCGAAGTTCGCTGTCGTCGGTATCGGAAATGCGCTCGTCGATGTCATTGCCCATGCGTCCGAGGAGTTTCTCGACTCTCACGACCTCAACAAGGGTTCCATGACCCTGGTCGAAACCGAACGTGCTGTTGAGCTCTACGCCGCGCTCGGAACTGCCGTTGAGATGAGTGGGGGATCGGCGGCCAACACAATGGTCGGAGTCGCCAGCCTGGGCGGAACGGCGTGCTACATCGGCAAGGTCAACCACGATGACCTCGGTGATGTGTTCGGCCACGACATGCGAGCCGTCGGCGTGCCCTTCCACGGCGGGGGTGTCGATCACGGCACCCCGACCGGACGGTGCATCATCGTTGTCACTCCTGATGCGGAGCGCACGATGAACACGTACCTCGGCGTGTCGAGCTCGCTCGACGTCGGCGATCTCGACGTCGACGCCATCGCTGCGGGCGCCGTGCTGTACATGGAGGGATATCTCTTCGACCGCGACGACGCAAAGGCTGCGTTCCGGCATGCCGCAACGATTGCGCACGCCAACGGGCGACAGGTCTCACTCACACTGTCCGACTCGTTCTGCGTGGACCGACATCGGGTCGACTTTCGATCATTGGTGCAGGACAGCGTCGACATTCTGTTCGGCAACGCCGACGAGATTCGGTCGCTGTACGAAGTCGATGACCTCGACGTCGCGCTCAAGATGGTCAGCCGCGAGTGTGGCCTGGCGGCGATCACGACCGGTGCGGATGGCTGTGTCATCGTGACCGGCGACGAACAGATCACGGTGCCTGCTCAACCCGTCGAGCGCGTGCTCGACACCACCGGTGCCGGCGACCTGTTCGCCGCCGGCTTTCTCTTTGGTCTTACATCGGGATTGCCGCTCGCCGAGTGTGGTGAAATCGGCTCGATTGCAGCTGCTGAGGTGATTTCGCACGTCGGTCCACGGCCACTGGTCGACTTGCGTACCCTGTTGCCCGATGGCTGACGTACTTGACACATCGTTGCTCGACACCGCCCGTAGCTGGCTCGCAGCCGAGCCCGACGATGACATTCGCGCTGAGCTCGCTCAGCTGATCGCCGCTGCCGAGCGCGGCCACACAGACGAACTCGCCGAACGCTTTGCCGGACGCCTGCAATTCGGCACCGCCGGGCTGCGTGCAGCGGTCGCCGCTGGTCCAATGCGAATGAATCGCCTCGTGGTTCGCCAGGCCGCCGCCGGCCTCGGTCGATGGCTACTCGACAGCGTCGATGACGCTGCCGACAGGGGAGTGGTCATCGCCCGCGACGCTCGACGCAAGAGCGACGTGTTCGCGATCGACACCGCACGCGTGTTGGCTGCAATGGGCATCAAGTCGATGCTGCATCCCGGGGCACAGCCCACGCCGGTCCTCGCCTGGTCGATCACTGGCCTGAATGCCGCAGCGGGCGTCGTCGTGACGGCATCGCACAACCCGCCCGCCGACAACGGGTACAAGGTGTTCCTCGAGACTGGATCGCAGATCGTCACTCCGATCGACACGGAGATCGCTGAGCGCATCGGGGACTTCAATCCGCTCGACATCCCAATCGCCGCCGAAGACGATCACCTCATCTCGTGGCTCGACACCTCATGGAGTGAGGCGTACGTCGCAGACGCCCCCCGGGTCCGACTCCGGCCAGAAGTTCCTGGCGTTCAGATTGCCTACACCGCGATGCACGGTGTCGGTGGCGACACGATCGCTGCAGCATTCACGGCAGCTGGTTTCGATCCTCCGACCGTCGTCGCTGAGCAACAGGAACCCGACGGCACCTTCCCGACGGTTTCGTTCCCCAACCCTGAAGAGCCCGGTGCCATGGACCTGCTGCTCGCGGTCGCTCAGGCCAGCGGTGCCGCGGTCGCTTTGGCGAACGACCCCGACGCCGATCGACTCGGTGCGGCAATTCCTGACACTCGAGACGGCGCCATGGGATCGTCGTGGCGCAAGCTCAGTGGTGATGAAATCGGGTGGCTGTTCGCCGACCACATTCTGCGTCACACCAACGGCTCGGATCGTCTGGTCGTGACCACGCTGGTGTCGTCGTCGCTGCTCGCCCGGATGGCCGAAGCACACGGTGTGCACAGTGAAGAGACCTTCACTGGATTCAAGTGGATCGGGCGCATTGCCTCCGAGCGGGCTGCAGCAGGCCAGCGCTTTGTCTTCGGCTACGAACAGGCGCTGGGGTACCTCGTCGCTGCCCGGCCGCTCGACAAGGACGGCATCACCGCCGCAGTCTTGATGGCAGAGATCGCTGCTCTTGCAGAGTACGACGGCGTCACGGTCCAGGGCCGCCTCGACGCAATCGCAGACCAATTCGGCCGATACGTGACGAGTGAGCTGTCGGTGCGAATGCCGCCCGCCGACGGTGCCAAATGGGTCCAGTCGATCGAAGCAGCTCCGCCGTCGCAGGTCGGTGGCATCGCCGTTGAGTCGGTCACGTCATATCCCGAGGCCAACCTGGTTCGCCTGATGCTCACCGGGGGCACCCGGCTCCAGATCCGGCCGAGCGGCACCGAACCGAAGGTCAAGCTCTACGGTGAAGCAGTTGATCTTGACCCGGCCGAACTTGACCGTCTTCTTCAGGCCCTCGCCTCGTAGCGGTTAGGCGGGTGCGCCGAACTGGCGGTCCCCAGCGTCACCCAAACCGGGGACGATGTAGGCGTCGTCGTTCAATCGGTCGTCGATCACGGCAGTGAACAGCGTGACGTCGATGCCCGATGCTTCGACAGCTGCGATGCCTTCGGGCGCAGCCAGTGCAACGATCACGGTCATCGGTTGCTGGGCGCCGCGCGCGACGAGGAGCTGCAAGGTATGGATCAACGAGCCGCCGGTCGCGAGCATCGGATCGACGACGATGACCGGACGTTCGCCGATGTTCTCCGGCAGCTTGTTGACGTACGGCTCGGGCTCGTGGGTTTCTTCGTTGCGGGCGATGCCGATGAAGCCGATGTCGGCGTCCGGCAGCAGCTCTTGCGCCGGACGGAGGAAGCCGAGGCCGGCGCGCAGAATCGGCACGATGACCGGCTGCACGGCGATCCGCTCTGCCGCGGCGTCGGTGAGCGGCGTCGTGACCACGCCCGACACTGTCGGCAGTGTCTGCGTGGCCTCGGCGATGAGGAGTGTGCCGATGCGTTCCAGGTTCTGGCGGAACAGGGCGTTGGGTGTCTCGACGTCGCGGATACGGGCGAGTGAGTCGAGGACAAGTGGATGGTCGACGACAACGGTTTCGACAGTCATGAGTGGCTCCTCAGCTTCCGAGATCGGACTCGGACTTGAGCACCGAGTACCGCGGCTTGATGATGCCGTTGATCAGCTTCAATCGTTCCGGGAACGGTGCAAAGGCGGACTTCATTGCATTGACGGTGAGCCATTGGAAGTCGTCGAGGCCCCAGCCGAACGCCTTGTGCAGCTCAAGCATCTCGTTGGTCATCGTCGTGTTACTCATCAACCGGTTATCGGTGTTGACCGTGACCCGGAACTGCAGGCGGCGCAGCATGCCGATCGGGTGCTCGGCAATCGTCGGAGCGACACCGGTGTTGACGTTGGAGGTCGGGCACACCTCAAGGCAGATCCGGCGGTCGCGGATGTAACTCGCGAGGCGACCAAGCGTGGCGTTGCCCTCCGCGTCGACCTCAATGTCGTCGACGAGCCGCACACCGTGGCCGAGCCGCTCGGCTCCACAAAACTGCACCGCCTCCCAGATTGAAGGGAGCCCGAAGGCTTCGCCGGCGTGGATGGTCGAGTGGAAGTTTTCGCGGTTGATCAGATGGAACGCGTCCAGGTGGCGTGTGGGTGGGAATCCGGCTTCCGGGCCAGCGATGTCGAATCCGACGACGCCGTCATCGCGATGACGGATGGCGAGCTCGGCGATCTCACTGCTGCGGGCAGCCTGGCGCATGGCATCGAGAAGTGCATAGATCGTCAGATCGGTGCCTGCCGAACCGCGCTCGAATCCGGCGAGTACTGCATCGACCACTTCGTCAAGTGTCAGGCCCTGTTCGAGATGCAGCTCAGGAGCGAAACGGACCTCGGCATACACGACGTTGTCGGCGGCGAGGTCTTGAGCGCACTCGAAGGCAACGCGCTCGATGGCGTCGCGCTGCTGCATCACGGCGCCGGTGTGAGCGAACGTCTCGAGGTAGAGCACCAAGTCGTTGCGCTTGGCGCCCTTGTTGAACCATTCGCCGAGCTCGGCAACGTCAGTGGTCGGCAACCCGTCGTAGCCGTATTCCTCCGCCAGCTCGATCACCGTCGACGGACGCAACCCGCCATCAAGGTGGTCGTGCAACAGCACCTTCGGGGCCCGGGCAATCAGATCAGCCGTCGACATCCCCCCACGCTACCGACCCCCACGTAGGACGAGTTGGTGCCAGGCACCAAGTCGTCCTCGTCGAACTTGGTGACTGAGCGGGAGCATGATCGGCAGATGGGGAGAGCTCACCGAGTGGACATCGAGGACGGGATCCATCATGTGATGAACAGGGGAGTGAATCGTGGCACGGTCTTCTTCGCCGATCCTGATCGAGTCGAGTTCGGCCGTCTTCTTGAGCAGATTTTCGAGCGTTTCGGTGTTCAAGTCATCGCGTACTGCCTGATGAGTAACCACTATCACCTGGTTCTGTACTGCCCCGACGGCGGGCTGTCCGATGCGATGCACCTTCTGGGCTCGGTCTACACGCGACACACCAACGAGCGGATCGGTCGCGATGGGCCGCTGTTTCGCGGACGATTTCACGCGGTGCCTGTTGTCGACGACGACCAATTGCTCTGCACCGTTCGATACGTGCACCGAAACGCGCTGGATCTCCCCGGAATCGACAGCGTCGAGAGCTACAGATGGAGCAGCCATCGCACCTATCTCGGCCACCGCGCTCAGCCACCGTTTCTCAGTACTGCTCCGGTGTTGAACCAGTTCGACAGTCGTCGCGCATTCGATGCGTTTGTCACGAGCGAGACAACAGCGGGGCCGAGTACTTGGAAGGGCGATGTCGCTCTCGACAGGATTGCGCCACTCGTCCAGATCATCGCCGACGAGATCGGTGAGGTTCACGGCTCGCGAGCCCATCGGTCGCTGTTGCTGCTGGTCGCCGACGAACTTCCTCAACACAGCGGTCAAGCCCTGCGAGAGCGGCTGGGGTTTGCTACCCCGAAGTCCTTGCAGCAGGCGCAGACACGGGCCAAACATCGGCTCGCAACGCAGCCAGTCCTTGGCCGAATCGTCAAGCGGACCCTCGATCTCGTCGCGTAGGACGACGTGGTGCCTGGCACCAAGTCGTCCCGAGTCGTTTCAGTGCAGCTGGCGGAGGGGGAAGTCGGCGGGGCGTTGGAGCCAGTTCCACTCGGGGTATTCGGCGGCGCTGTCGATGCAATGAAGGCTGTAGGCGTGGCGACTGATGCCTGAACGGTTGACACCGGACCAGTGGGGGAGCACTCCGTTGAGGACGATCATTGTGCCTGCTGCTACTTCGAGCGGCACGGCCCCAGGCGAGTCGGGGCCTGGCGGTGGTTCCGTGCTGAGGGTCTCCATCGTCGTGCCGTCAGCTGCAGCGGGGTCGTCGAGGCGGTTGCGCTTGAACAACTCGTACAACGGACCGCGATGCGTTCCGGGTACGGCCCAGAGGCAGCCGTTGTCGATGGTGGCGTCCTCGATGGCAAACCAGAAGCCGGTGACAGTGATCGGCTCGGTGTACAAGAACGTTGCGTCCTGGTGGACGCCAACTTCGCCACCGATCCGCGGTTGTTTGAAGATGTACATCGACTGCAGAGCGAGCGGGTCAAGCATTCCGACGTCTCGCGCCACTTCGCCGAGGGCCGGGTTGTAGGCGAATCGTTCGAACTCGTCATCGGTGTCGTGCTGGGCGTGACCGATCTTGTTGATCGACAGCTCCTTGGCCTGGGCCAGTACTCCATCGGGGTCGAACGCTTCCTCCTCGAAGAAGCACCACGTCGACGCTCCGCTGGCCAGAAATTCACCATTGGACACCCGTTCCTGTTGATTGGTCGTGAAGACGGATCGTTCCTCACTTGGCTCCCATCCCTCGACGATCTCATTCGCTCGTGCACGCAGCCGAGCACAGTCATCGAGTGACACAAAGTTGGGCAGCACCAGGAAGCCATCTGCGTCGTACCGGGCAATCTGATCTGGGGTCAGCACATCTGCCAAGGTAGCTGGCGTCGTACTGTTGCCGAATGGCGACGTGGACCTGCCCCGACTGCAAACGGTCCTTCGGTGCGGTCGGCCGCAGCCATATGTGCAGCCCTGGGCTGACCGTTCAGCAGTTTCTCGTCGACGCTCCGACCTTCGTCTCTCCGATCTTCCGCGCCGTGAATGACCACCTCCAATCGGTCGATGGCAAGGACGGTGGTGAGCTGATCGTCGACCCTCTTCCGGGCAAAGTGCTTTTCAAAAACGGCCCGACGTTCTGCATTGTCGACGTGAAACGGAAGTGGGTCGCCATTGGGTTCTCGCTGCGCCGGTCACTTGAGACGGATCGCCTGTCGCGCCGGACCGCTGGTTACGGCGACAGGTTCTACCACGTGATCAATGTGGATGACCCGGAGCTGCTCGACGACGAATTTCGAGTGTGGCTGACCGAGGCATACCATCATGGGGCTGGCGGCAGGGGTGCGGTGCCGAAGGCAAGCAACTTTGACCCGATGATGCCCGACGACATCGATTTCGAGATCGCGCCACCCCCCTGACGAACGATACGCAGACGACTTGGTGCCTGGCACCAACTCGTCTCACCAACTCGTCTCAGTCGGAAACGGTGACCTGGGCGACCATGTCGGGGTGCAGCGTGCAGAACAGGCTGTAGCTGCCGGGTTCGTCGAAGCTGATCTCGTAGTTGCTGCCCGGAGTGAGGAGGCCGGAGTCGAAGTCGGAGAATGCGGGCGAATCGGGAGTACCGGCGGTGACCGTGTGCGGTACGGCGTCCACATTGTTGAAGAACAATGGCTGACCTGGCCTCACCGACAACTCACCGCTGTACAGAAAGTCGGCGATCAACGACTGCTGGGCGCCCTCAGGAAAGTCGGACCCCTGAACCTCGCGGCTGTCACGAATCGCAGCTGCATCGGCGACGGGAGCGATTGACGCATTCCACATGCCGAACACGCCGAGCTGGTTATCGAAATCGTCGGCCACCCAGGCGTGCAGCATCCAGCCCAACGCCGCGGAGAAGTTGCCACCCTGGGCCTCGCATTCGGTCCTCGGCAGGAACGTGTCGCGTCCCTGAGCGTTACCGCGGCACAGGTTGTAGTGGATGTGCCAGTTGTCGAGTGGGCCGGCAAACGTCTCCGGGTGATCATTGCCAATCACCTGCGGCGGAATGATGAAGGCAGTGCCGACGAGGCTCATCGGATCGCCGGTCCACTCGCCGCCTTCACACTGGTCGAGTGCCCCGTCGGCGATCGTGCCATCAGCCTTGGCATAGAGCAGGATCTCTGGGCGGGCCGGATCGAAACCGTCGGCGATCCAACTGATGTTGTAGAAGTGCGAGCCCATATTGGCCGTTTGGATGCGGTCGCTGACAAAGCCGGCAGCGCATGCCGAATTGACGTCGCGGTGTGCTTCGGCGAACTCATTGAGTGCAGTCAGCTGAGCGACGAGCTCGGCCAATTCGTCAGCCGACATCGCCAATCCCGGAGGAATGGGTTCGCCCGACTCGTCGAGCTCGCGGAGCTCGCGGAACGAACAGGGCAGAGCTTCGTCCTGACAGCGGACCGTGCCGACAAGGGGGCCTTCGACCAGTGTCGGCACAACACCCTCTGAATGTTCTCGGAACACGTAACGCGAGTATCCCGGTGCGCCCCCCGCCTGGAACGTGAGGCCAGTCGGGAACTGCACGTCGGCTCCGGCCTGGTCGAACGCTGCGGCCTGAGCGATGTAGTCGTTGACCTGAGCGATCGTCGCTGCCTCAACAGGGTCAACGGTCGTCGTGGTTGCTGCCGGCGCAGTGACAGCGGGCCCGGTGTTCAGTGGCTCGGTGTCTGGTGGCTCGGTGTCTGGTGGCTCGGCAGTGGTGGCGGCCTCGGAGTTCGGCGCCGCAATGTTGTCCGCGCCTGACGAGCAGGCCGCGATCCCGATTGCAATGACCGCGAAAGTCGCGGCGGTTCGTTGTCGCTTCATGGGTCCCCTTCAGCCATCCGCTGATTTGCTGTGCGACAGTATCCTCACGACATGGAACTGACCGTGTTGGGCAACACTGTGCGTCACGCAATCGATCATGTCGAGGTCTTCCCGGCACCCGAGAACATTTCGACGGTCACGTTCACGAACGATGAACTGAACTCGATGTGCCCGGTCACCGAGCAGCCCGACCTCTCGACGGTGGTGATCGATTACGTGCCCGGTGAGTGGTGCGTCGAATCAAAGAGTCTCAAGCTCTATCTCTGGGGGTTCCGTGATCGTGCGGTCTTTGCCGAGGCCCTCGCTGCCGAGATCGCGGGTGAGATCATGTTGACGGCCAAGCCGGAGCGGGTCACGGTGACGCTGACTCAGCGGCCCCGTGGTGGCATTGAGGTCAAGGCAGTCAGCGAACTGACTGCCTGAGGGAGCTACTGCTCTTCGTACGGTTGGCCAAGTGCGGCCGGCACGTGAGCGCCCCGGCCGACGCTGGCAACCACAAGCAGCGTGACCAAGAACGGTGCCATCTCGAGGAATTCACTCGGAATGCCGGTGTTGAGGAAAGCAAACTTCAGTGCCAGCGCATCGGCGAAACCGAACACCAACGCGGCCATGAGTGCGCCGACGGGGTGGTGCCGGCCGACAAGCACCACGGCAAGGGCGATGAACCCGCGACCATTGGTGATGTTTTCGTTGAATCGCCCGACGTCGGCGGTCCACCATGATCCACCGAAGCCAGCGACCGCTCCGGCGATGGTGACGTTGATGTAGCGCCGTCGCAGCACGTTGACGCCGAGCGTGCCTGCAGCCTTCGGATGCTCACCGACCGCCCGCGTGCGCAGGCCCCACTTCGTCTTGAACAGCATCCACGTGGTGATGGCCACCAGCGCAAGAGCGGCGTAGACGTAGAAGGTCTGCTCGAACAGGATCGGTCCGATGATTGGAATACTGCTCAGCCCCGGGATCTCCCATTCGGCAATCGTGCCCGTGCCGTTGAGCTGGGGATTCCTCGTGAGCACCCGAGAATCGAGGAACGATGTCAGCCCCAACACGAAGAAGTTGATTGCGAACCCGACGATCACCTGATCGACATGGAAGCGGATGGCGAGCCAAGCGAGCACCAATGCGAGCACGGCGCTGACTGCCATTGCAGCCAGGATGCCGATCCAAATGTTGGTCGCTGATCCGACGAGTGCGGACGTGAAGGCGCCAGCAAGCAGCAGCCCTTCGATCGCAATGTTGATGATGCCGGAACGTTCGCAGAGGATGCCGGCGAGCGCACCGAGCACGAGCGGCGTCGCTGCCTTGAGAGCATCGTGGAGCGTGCCGGTGAGTGAAAATTGGCGGCCTGCAGCTGCCCAGGCCATCAGCGTGACAATGAAAAGGATCGTGGCCGCTGCGAGGAGTGCGTTCTGCAGCTTGGCGGTGCCGCGGGAGATCTGCACGCCACCGAGCGCGGCCAAGACAACGGCGCAGATCCAAGCGAGCGGGATGCCGGGCAGGCCGATCGACGAGTCGCCGCCGAGTGTGAACGTGGAGGTGCCGCCATCACCGCGGACGAAAATGGCGAGCGCAATACCGGCTGCAACGAAGTAGCCAATACCCAGATTCCGGGCACGCTTCTTCTGCTCGGGCGTGCGGCTCAACGACTCGAGCATCCCCAGGTAGGCGTCGTTGCCGGGTGTCGGGGAATCGGTCACGCTCATGCGCCCCACCCCCCGAAGCTCGGGCCAGAGTCGGCGGCCTCGGCACTGAAACGGAAGATTGCCTTCATGAGTAATGGAGCAGCGATGAATAACACGATGAGGGCTCGAAGAATCAGCACCAGGTCAATCGGTACGCCGGTGTCGACCTGCATTTTCTGACCACCTGCTTGCAGCGCTCCGAAGAGGAATGCTGCAAGCACGGTGCCGGTCGGTGTCGACCGGCCCAACAAGGCCACGGCGATGGCGTCGAATCCAATGTCACCAGCAAAGCCTTGTGTTGCTCGGCCTTGGGTTCCCAAGACCTCGCTTGCGCCAGCCAATCCGGCGAAGCCACCGGCGATCGCGAACGAGGTGATGATCAACATGCCCGGTTTCATGCCTGCGTATCGAGCCGCATGGGAGTTGGCGCCTTGCGCCCGGATCTCGAAACCGAGGGTGGTTCGCTCAAGCAGCCACCAGAAGAATGCGGCGGCAGAGAGGGCGATGAGGAAGCCGATGTGTGCGCGCAACTCGGGTCGATCGAGGAATCCGAAGAGTCGAGGCAGCTGACCTTCGGGTGTCACCAGCTTGGAGATCGGGTCGTTGCGACCTTCGCGGCCGAACATGTCGGTCTTCAGCAGCCAGAGCACGAGCGAACCCGCGATGAAGTTGAGCATGATCGTGGCGATCACCTCGTGGACGCCCGCCCGGGCCTTGAGGAGGCCGGGGATGATCCCCCAGGCCATGCCCATGACCATGCCGGCCAGGACGCCGAGTGGGATCTGGATGAAACCGGGACCGTCCATCGAGAACCCGACGTAGACGGCGCCCATGCCGCCCATCAACATTTGACCGGTACCACCGATGTTGAAGAGTCCGGCGCGGAAGGTAATGGCGACAGCGAGACCGGCGAGGAGGAGCGGCGTCGTGGCCACGATGGTTTCGTTGATCGGGCGCCACCCGTTGAAGGCGCCGTTTGGCAATGCGAGGTACGCATCCTTGATCGTGGTCAAGATGCCGCCGACGTCACCCTCGCGGAGCTTGTCGATGTCGGACAGAGCGATGACGAACACGCCGATCACCAGTGCGCTGAAGAAGGCGAGGAGCGGGAGCACCACGGCGTTGGTGGTATCGATACGGGCCAAGACTCGACGAATCACGCCCTCTGACTCGTCATGGTCGCTGCCGTTGGAAGAATCGATCGCAGTATCGGTCATGCCATCTTCTCCGTCTCGGTCTTGACTGGCTGTTCCTTCGCTCCGGCCATGTACAGGCCGATGTCGTTGTGCTCGGTCTCGTCACGCCGCAGATTGGCGACGATGCGGCCGCGGAACATCACGATGATGCGGTCGGAGAGCGCCATGACCTCATCCAACTCGGTCGAGACGACGAGGACCGCAGCCCCCTCGTCACGGGCTTTGACGACTTGGGCATGGATGTACTCGATCGAACCGACGTCGACGCCCCGTGTGGGTTGTGATGCAATGACGAGTTGGAGGTCTCGGCTCAGTTCGCGAGCAACGATCACCTTTTGCTGGTTGCCGCCAGAGAGGGTGCCCGCCGGCGTCTGGATCGACGGAGTCCGAACGTCGTATTGCTCGACCAGGTCAGCAGCAACGGTGCGGGCCTTGGGCCAGTCCATCTTGATGCCCGTGCTGAATTCGTCGTCGTGGTAGCGGGTCAGCACCATGTTCTCGGCAACACTGAAATCGCCGACCAGTCCGGCGCGCTGGCGATCTTCGGGAATATGCGCGACTCCGGCGCTGTGTACTTCCCGTGGGGTCGCATGGGTGATGTCGTCGCCGCCGAGGTGGATTGAGCCGGTGATGACGTCGCGGAGGCCGGTGAGCGCTTCGACGAGTTCGGTTTGCCC
Source organism: uncultured Ilumatobacter sp. (assembly GCF_963980585.1). NCBI lineage: Bacteria > Bacillati > Actinomycetota > Acidimicrobiia > Acidimicrobiales > Ilumatobacteraceae > Ilumatobacter > uncultured Ilumatobacter sp. The sequence continues at coordinate 129,890 of NZ_CAXCAM010000001.1, read as the reverse complement.
GTTGCCCTGGACGCCGGCAACGCCCACAATCTCTCCGGCGTGAACGTCGAAGCTGACGTGGTCGACGAGCGTGCGCCCGGTGGGATCGACCACGTGCATCTGGTCGACGGACAAGATCGCTTCGCCCGGCTGGGGTGGAGCCTTGTCGACCACCAACTGGACTGGACGGCCGACCATCAATTCGGCGAGGCCGACTTCGTCGATCTCGGCCGGATCGGCCTCGCCGACGGTCTTTCCGCGACGCAGCACGCTGATGCGGTCAGCGACTTTCAGGGCCTCGGTGAGTTTGTGTGTGATGAACACAATGCCCCGACCGGATGCCTTCAGCGACTCGACGATGTTGAAAAACTCTTCGATTTCCTGTGGCGTGAGGACTGCCGTTGGTTCGTCGAACACCACGATTTCGGCGTCGCGGAACAACACCTTCAAGATCTCGACGCGCTGCTGAATTCCGACGGGCAGTGATTCGATCAGCGCCTCCGGATCGAGGTGGAGGCCGTACTTGGCGGAGATTTCCTCGACTTGGGCATTCGCCTTCGCTGTGTTGAGTTTGCCGAACGGCCCAGTCGTCGGCTCAACGCCGAGAACGACGTTCTCTGCAACGGTGAAGACCGGAACGAGCATGAAGTGCTGATGGACCATGCCGATGCCTGCTGCGATCGCATCGCCGGACGTCTCGAACGTGACGGGATTGCCGTCGATGAAGATTTGGCCTTCGTCGGCGTGGTGCAGGCCGTACATGATGTTCATCAACGTTGACTTGCCGGCCCCGTTTTCTCCGACGAGGGCGTGCACCTCACCGGTCTTGATCGTGAGGTTGACGTCGTCGTTGGCGATGACGCCAGGGAACCGTTTGGTGATGCCTCGCAGTTCCAACTCCATTGGCGGTGACTGTAGTCGTGATTGGCGGCTGCTGGAAAACGAAAAGCGGGGAGCCCCGAAAGGCTCCCCGCTTCATTCAGTTGTTCAGCTCATCAAGCTGACAATCAGTATTGGTTTGATCAGACGACCGCAATGTTGCCGGCGATGATCTCGACCTTGAGTGCCTCGATCTCGTCCTTCAACTCCTGCGGAATGTCGTCTTCCTGCTCGTGGTACGGGGCCAGGCCAACACCGTCGTTCTCGAGCGTGCCGACGTACGCGCCGCCGCCTTCGCCGTTGACAACGACTTGCTCGGTTGCAGCGAAGACTGCTTCGTCAATCTTCTTTAGGACCGATGTGAGGTACACAGCTGCCTCGTTCGGGTTGCTGACGGTGAGGTCGTTGTCGACGCCGATGATGCGGATGCCCTCGTTCTCAGTGGCGTATGCCGACGAGCCCAGGCCGACCGGTCCGGCGACCGGGAAGATGATGTCCGCACCTTCGTCGGCGAAGCTCGACGCGAGCGCCTTGCCATCGTCGAGGTTCTCGAAGTTGCCGGCGAACGAGCCGTCTTGCGCCTCGACGTCCCAACCGAGCACTTCGACTTCGGCGCCCTTCTGCTCGTTGTAGTACGTCACGCCGTTGGCGAAGCCATCCATGAAGATGGTGACCGGCGGGATGTTGATGCCGCCGTATGTGGCGACCTTGCCCGTGGCGGTCATGCCGGCAGCGAGGTACCCAGCGAGGAAGGACGGCTCAGCAGTGCTGAAGTTGAGCGTCAGAACGTTCGGGATGGCCTCTTCGTAGCCGACATCGATGATCGCGAACTGCTGGTCCGGATTGGCTGCAGCAGCGGCCGCCGTGGCGTCGCCGAGCAGGAAGCCGACCGTGACGATGAGCGAGCAGTCTTTCTCGATGAAGCTCTGGATGTTCGTTTCGTAGTCGGCATCGGAGGCCGACTCGAGCACTTCAGCCGTCAGGCCGAACTCTGCGGCGGCGCGCTCGGCACCTTCGAAGGCGATCTGGTTGAAGCCCTTGTCGTCGACTCCGCCGACGTCGGTGACTTCGCAAATGGAACCGCCGTCATCCTCGGCAGGAGCCTCGGTTTCGGCAGGAGCCTCGGTTTCGGCAGGAGCCGCGGTGTCGGTGCTGGCGTCGTCGTCGCTACCACAGGCGGCGAGCCCGAGGGCTCCCACTGTGGCTACAGCGAGCAGTTTTTTACACTTGATCATGTTCTCCCCTTGAAGTTGTTTGACGTCGTGACCGTCAGGTGTTCACGTGGCCACTGAGGATAGCCGGGAGACTGAGGTTGGAAGCCGACCTGGGTCACATCAATGCCACTGGGGCACGCCTTTGGCAGATCGCCAAGAGCGGGGCGCGAGGGCTGCCCTGGTCGTTTGCGTTGCTGCCCCTATCCTTGCGTTCGTCATGAGTCAGTCCGCCAACCAGCCCGCGCTGAGTCCTCAGCTGCTGCTTCGGCGGGTGATGGTGCTTGTCGTTCTTCTCGTCGTCGGGTACAGCGGGGTGAAGGCAATGGCCGAATATTTCGGTGGTGACGACGATGTCGTGGCTAGCACCGGGCAGGGTGCGGGTGAATCCTCATCTACTACCGATGTGTCCACAACTGCGCCGACGCCCGCCGATGTTGCTCCAGCTAATGATCCGGTCGAGATCTCGACGCTGATCATTGATGCGCCAGAAGATGTGGTCGAGAACACTGGCCCGCCGTCTCCGGACAACAAGGCCAAGGTCTACATCGTTGGGGACAGTGATGCCGGCACGTTCGGTCCGTACCTCCAACAACTCGTCGATGGCACTGAGGTCGCCGAGACGGCGCTGAACTACAAGGTGTCGTCAGGGCTCGCGCGGCCGGACTTTTACAACTGGCCGGAGGAGCTCGCACAGGCGATCCCGGAGGTTGATCCAGACATCGTCGTTGCGACGTTTGGTGGCAACGACTCTCAAGGCTTGTCGGCCTTCCAGGATGAGTTGCAGTTCGTCGTTGGTGATCCGCTCGACAATGAAGTGGAGTGGATCGAGGAATACACCAAGCGGGCGGGTGACGTGATGGACCTTTTACTCGAAGAGGGCCGGACCGTGATCTGGGTCGGTATTCCCAATGATGACAATCCAGACGTCACCGCCAAACTTGCGATTCAGGATCGCGCGGCCAAAGCGGCTGCCGAGGCCCGACCCGATGTGATCTTCATCGACACCTGGGCTCGTTTCTCCGGACGCGACGGCAACTGGGCCGAGTTCGTCATCGACCCACGCGATGGCGAAGGCAAAGACGTGCGCGCCGATGATGGCTTCCATCTCAATGTCAACGGCGCCGAGATCCTCGCCCTTGACATTGCCCAGGCCATCCGTGATGACCTCCGCGCCCGCGGTGCAAGCATCTAGCCGCTATTGCTGTTTCCCGCGCTGCTGGATTTTTTCTCTGCGCGCTGCGACTTTTTCGGGAGTGAATTGGACGCGGGACCATGCCCGTCCATCTCGTGCTTCAGATTCCCAGGCGTCGTCGTCGGTTGCGATGGCGTCGTAGGTTGACCGGATCTGGCGGACGCCGTCTTGTTCGTTCCCACAGATGTCCAGAGCAATCGATCGGGTAAACGGCAGCAGCTCGGCATGCGGCACGACATGGTTAACGAGACCGAACGCCAGAGCTTCCTCGGCGAGCATGAAGTTGCCGGTGAAGCTCATCTCGCGGGCGCGGCGCACGCCGATCGCCTGCGGGAGCAACACGGTCAGCCCCCAGCCGGGCATCACGCCGACTCGGGAGTGTGTATCGCCGAACTTCGCGTGCTCACTGGCGATGAGGAAGTCGCAGTTCAAGGCGAGCTCGAAGCCACCAGTGATCGCCACGCCGTTGATCGCACCGATCAACGGCTTGCTGAGGCGAGGAAACGGTCCGCGCTCGCTGCTTGATGATGAGCCCAAATTTCCACCCGTGGACCCCAACTCTTTCAGGTCAAGGCCGGCGCAGAATGCTGGGTCGGCACCGGTCAGGATGATCACGTCAACGTTGTCATCGCTTTCTGCCTGGGCGATGAGTGCAGGCAGCCGGCGCAGCACGTCGCTCGACAGGGCGTTGCGCGCCTCAGGGCGGTTCAGTGTGACTGTTGCGATCCGCTCCGTCACGTCGTAGAGCACAGTGTCGTCGGCCATCCCTGCAGTGTCGCACCATTGGCGCCGAGCCGGGTCAGTCGGGGTCGGGAAGAAAGTCGAGACTGAGGTCGCCGAGCTTCACGAGCGTCGAGGCAATCCATCCGCCGAGCGCACCGAAGTGCTCATCGAGGAGCGAGTTGGTGCCGTCGGCCACGGTCGCTTCGGCAAGTTCGTACAGTCCTTCGTAGGTGATCTCGATGGCATGTTCGGACCTTGCCTCGCCAATGTTCGGCGGGTCGTCGGCCGGATCCGGATGGGCGACTTCCGCGGTCATCCCGGCGCGTTCGAGTCGGTCGTCGCCGATGAGCGGGCTCATCTCGGGAACAGTGCTGTAGATCACTGCCGGATCTGCCGGGTCCGTCAGCTGCTGTACCCGTAACACGATCTCGATCTCGATCGCCGGGCGACGTTCGAGTACCTCTTCGAGGTACCAGTGGCGGTAGGCCGCTTGGCTCCACGCGGGCCACTCGAACGTGATGTGGGCGACGACCCGCGGTGGCTCACCTTCGCCGGGCAGGCCGTAGCTCGTCTCCCAGGTCAGATCCCCGGAGAGCACGTCGGACTGAAAATGCTCTTCGAACGCTTGCCGCTCCAGAAAGGCCGACTCGAAGGCATCGCGGAGCGCGCTGATCGCATCGGTGAAGACGTGGTCAAGCATGCGCCCGAGGCTACGGCGTCGAGCCAGGGAGCCGAGACGACGATTGGTCTCGGCTCTCGATACCCGCGGGCGCGACGCCGGAATGGCATGATCGCACGATGTCCCTCGTACTCACCGATATTGCCGATGGCGTCGCCACGTTGACGCTCAACAACCCTGATGAACGCAACACGATGACCCACCCGATGGTCGAGCAGATCATTGCGGCCATGGATCGTTTCGAAGCTGACGAGAATGTGGGGGCCGTTGTGGTGACGGGTACCCCGCCTGCCTTCTGCGCGGGTGCCAACTTGGGAAATCTTGCTGAGGCAACGGGCGAAAGCCTCGGAGTGATCTACGAAGGGTTTCTGCGGATCGCTCGCTCGCCACTGCCGACACTCGCTGCTGTGAACGGTGCAGCGGTCGGAGCGGGAATGAACCTCGCGCTCGGCTGCGACGTTCGAATCATGAGCGACCGCGCCAAGCTTGACACCCGCTTCCTGCAGCTCGGCATTCACCCGGGCGGCGGCCACACCTGGATGTTCCGACGTATTGCCGGCCCGCAGGCAGCGATGGCTGCGGTGATCTTTGGTCAGGTGCTCGACGGCAAGGAGGCTGAGCGTGTGGGCCTGGCCTACAAGTCGGTGCCGGCCGACGATCTCCTTGAGGTGGCCCACGAGTTTGCGGCGAAGGCTGCGATGGCGCCACGGCAGCTCTCCATCGAGGCGAAGCAGACCATCCTCGACATGGCAGACGTCGACAATCATCCTGATGCGGTGGCGCGTGAGCTGCGGCCGCAGTTGTGGAGCACCAAGCAGCCCTGGTTCGCCGAACGCCTGGCGGCCCTGCAATCGAAGATCTCCCGTCGCTGAGAGCGCCGCCCCGGCTCAGGCGCACGTCAAGCCAATTCGCGCAGAATCGTTACACGGATTCCCTGTTCAGCGGTTCATGAGTTCGGCTACCGTGAAGAGTGCAAGCAACCGAAACCATCGCGGCAGAGTCCGCAAAGCAGGAGGTAGCCAATGAGCCAACGCAACCGGGATCGTGATGTTCCGATGCAAGTGAAGCAGGAGGTTCGAGCGCACGCTCATTCTGAGCGGCATCGAATTCACGTGGAATTGCAGTCAGCTGCGAAGGACATCTCCGGCGGGATCGACCCCGCCGACGTGCACGAGCCCGGTGAGGCGTGGAAGCCGATGCACCACCACGATGCCGAGGTGGCCAAGAGCAAGCAGGCCAAACGGTCCGCGACCAAGCGGCACTGGAAGACGAAGATGTGGAAGCGGCGAACGCAGTTGCGTCTCGACCGAACTGCGGCCCTGCGGGCAGCGCGCGAGAACTCCGGCCTCGTCACCTACTGATTTCGACGAAGTTGCGGTCCCTTGGCTCTTAGAGCCAGGCGGCCGCGATTTCCTCGCGCCGGATCGTCCATTCCTCGATGGTCATGGCGTACCGGATGTGGTCTTCCCACACACCGTTGATTTCGAGATAGCGAAGGGCAACCCCTTCGTCGCGGATGTCGAGTTTCTCCATCACGCGGCGACTGTTCGTGTTGCGCGGCACGATGCAGATTTCCACGCGATGGAGGCCCAACTGTTCGAAAGCGAACTGCATCAGGAGTCCGACACCTTCAGCAACGTAGGCCTGCCCGGCGTGATGCCGGTCGATCCAGTAGCCGATGGTCCCTGACTGCATGGCGCCACGGACGACGTTGTTCAGATTGACCTCGCCGGCGACGCGCTGATCGATGAAGAGGCCGAACTGGTAGGCAACACCGTTGACCCGATCGCGATCGCGTTGGACGCAGCGCGAGGTGAATGCTGACCGATCGGTGGTGGGGTCAGGGAGCGTGGGTTGGCGACGCGGTTCCCAGACCGTGAGCCAGTCCGCGTTGCGGGCCCGCACTTCGCTCCACGCCCGGAAGTCGGACGCGGCCAATGGGCGCATGGTGATGCGTTTGCCGGCAAGCCGAATTGGTGAATTCGATCGCGACGGGTGCCTCAGCGCCACGGACTCACGCTCCTCAGGAGTTGACCATGGTCGTGCCCGACGTCATGGTGGAGTGTTGATGAGTCGTTCACAGTCAGCCCGCGTTGATGGCAATCTCGCCAAGATCTAATCGTCGCATGATCGCCAGCACGATGCACAACACGCCGATGAGCGTGTCGACATGTTCAGCTTCGAGGCCGGGGTTGGCGAGCCGCGCGTGCCTCGGCTCGGCGACCAGTGTCCGAAAAACCTCGTCGGCGTCGGCTCGCTGCATGGTGTAGCCGGCTGGCACGTTCGTGTGGCCGATCTCCACGTGGGCCAGAGCCTCAGCGTGGTGCCCGATCGCCATGACCGACGGTGTTGCCAGCACCGTCGGTGCCGCAACGATGATGTCGTCGAAGTAGTCGTGCACGAAGCCGAGCGCGTTGGTGAGCTCGGCAGGGCGTGGTGGGTCACGCTGGAGCTCGTTGTCGCACAAGGTGACCGGTCCGAGCGGAATCTCCCACATGCCGCCGCCCGTCATCGCGATGTCGACGCGATGGTCAGCAATGGCGACGGTCAGCCCACCGAGGTCCGGGTTCTCGGCGGCTACGGCACTCACGCGGTCCCCTCGTCGATGAGAGCGACGACCGGTGCGGGTGGAACTAACCCATCAAGGACGTTGTGATCATCGCCCAGGTGCGCAAGCGTCCACCGGCCGACAGCGTCATCGCCACCTGCGAGGAGGTGCGCGACATGGGCGTGGAGGCACTTGACGCCCTGGCGGGTTCCGCCCACGCCGCCGGACGGGCGCGGGCCGACATGGTTGGCTGGGATCGCAGCGTCGCGTTCCGCGCCGTAGGCGTGATGCGTCATCGTGATGTCTGCAGGGTCGATCTCGCGCTCGGCTGAACGCACGCCGCCAGCCGCCTCGATGCGACTGACCGCTCGCACCAAATCGGGTCCGACGAGGTAATAGCGAGTCGGCATCGGCGTGCCATCGTCGAGGAAGGGCGCGTTGCGGAGCACGACGGGGTCGCCGGACCCATCACGGACGACGACGTCGAAGGCGCTCTGCGGTGGTCGGCCGATCAGTTCCTCGACACGACTGCGATCGTCCATCAGCTCCGTCGGCGACGAAGGAAGAACAGAATGATCAACAACGCCGCAATCGCTGGTGCGGCACGTTTGGCGATGGACGAGCCACCCATCTCCATCAGGTCGATGGCTTCTGCAGCGGGTCCGTCGATCTTGCGGACGGTGGGTTCGGTGCTCTCGGTCGTCGCACCCTCGCTGACCGCGGTCTCCGCTGGCGCGGTCTCTTCAGGCTCGGGGGCGGCGTTGGCGGTGTCGTCGATGCCGTCGGCGTCGATCATCTCGTTGAGGTTCTGGGCGAACTGATCGATCAGCTTGGTGCTGACGTCACCGAGGATGCCGCGCCCGAACTGAGCGATCTTTCCGGTGATGTGGAGGTCGGTGGTGACCACGACCTTGGTGCTGGTCGGCGACAGGCTCTCCGCAGCAGCGGAGATGTCGGCCGAGGCATTGCCTCGGCCCTTGGTGTCGCGGCCCTTGCCGTTGAGTTTGCACGTGTAGTTCTCGTCGTCGCGCTCGACGAAATAGGCGTCGCCCTTGAACTCGGTTGCGATGGCGCCGAGTTTGACCTTGACGTTGCCCGTGTAGACCTCGCCGTCATCGGTCTGGCGAATCTCGGTCAGCTGCGCGCCGGGTAGGCACGGGGCGATGCGCTCGACGTCGGTGATGATCGGCCATGCTTCGTCGATGGGTCGATTGACGGTGAACTCGTTGATCAGTTGTTCTGCCATCGGTGCAGATCCTCCACGGTGTCGATGTCGGCTGGTGAACCCGGGCAGGGTACTTCAACAACGAGGTCGGGACGCTGACGCATCAGAACTCGAGCGCCTTCGTCGCCGCTCGCCGAGAGAAGTCCCCACACAGATGCGTGGAGCTTGACCGGGTTGCTGCGTCGGCCATCGTACGTTGCGACCGTGATGGGCCCTAACCCCTGGGCAACTTGTTGCCAGGCAATGACGTCGATGAACGGCTGATCGGCCAGCCCGACGACGATGGCGTCGGCACCGAGCGCAGCGGCGCTGGTGACCGCCACCTGCACCGAGGTGGCTTGGCCGGCGGCCCAGTCAGGGTTGTGGCGCACCGTGACTCTGTCGTCATCAAGGAGTCGGGCAAGGGCGGGATCAGCCCGCAACGCCGCTTCATCGAGCGCTCCGATGATGATCAACACGGGGCCGAGGCTGGCGTCGAGTGCCCGGGTCAGTGCCTGTTCGAGGATGGTCGGGCCGGTTGCTGTGAGTCGGGCAAGCAACTTGTGCTCGATTTCTTTGAACCGATTTCCCGCACCGGCGGCCAGCAAGACCACGACAACATTGCCGGTTGTCGCGCCTGGTGACACCGCACTTTCTTCACTCACGACCCCAGTGTCGCACGATTGATCCCGGTGTTCTTCATGTCGGTTCGATGACAAGATTTTGTCAAAAGGGGTTGAGTGTGTCGGTTTGATGACGATATGTTACTGATTCGTCACGACGAGTCGACGTTCCACACGACCTCTTTCGCCTATGACTTTCTTCTCCCCTCACACCTTCTTGCGCGCGCTTGGCACCAGTACCGCTGCAGTTATTGCAGTCGTCGCCTTCGCCGGAACTGCATCGGCGCAGCAGCCCGAGCTGGCGGTCAACGCCCTCGCCGCTGAGATCACGACCGAAGCCGACCTCGCTGTCGAGGCCTACGACGTCTACATCGAGTCCGAAGGCCTGGTGGACTACGTGATGTACGCCAAGCATCGCATCGCCACTGCCCGGCTGGCGGCCCGCCAGCTTGGCTACGACGAATTCCTCATGATCGATGCATGGTCTGATGCCAGCCTCGATCACCAACGTGCGGTGCTCGCGGCGATGACCCAGATTGGTGTTCCGTATCGCTCCCATGCGAGCGTCGAGGACGAGGGCTTCGACTGCTCCGGTCTCACTTCGTACGCCTGGCAAGCATCCGGCGTTGAGCTGAATCGCATCAGTGGTGACCAGATTCGCGCAGCAACAAGAGTCGACCGCGACGAAGCGTCAGCTGGCGACCTCGTGCACTACCCCGGTCACGTCATGATGTACCTCGGTGTCGGTGATGCTGTGGTGCACTCGGTGAACACTGGTCGAACGGTCGAGATCGACACGATCTCCAAGACTCGTGTCAGCCGGGTCACCTTCGGCAACCCAATCGACTGACCTTCTGCACCGCACGGGGCCGGGGTGCTGGTCGGTGCGATCCGTCAGTGAATATCGCCGGAGCTGTCTCGCAAGCTCGGCACATGGCGCCCAGTGCGGCGCGCGATGATCTCGGCGCAAATGCTGACAGCGGTCTCCTCTGGTGTTCGTGCGCCGAGGTCGAGACCAATCGGTGACATCAGGCGTTCTGCGTCGCCAGAGGTGACGCCGACGGCAGTGAGACGCTCCATCCGTTTCGCATGGGTCGTACGGCTACCCATCACGCCGATATAGCCGACTCGAGTGGCCAGCGCGCCTTGGACGGCGGGAACGTCGAACTTTGGGTCGTGCGTGAGGATGCAGACCGCATCGCGCGGACCGAGCTCGCTCCCCAGTTCCTCGAAGACTGGCGACGGCCAGGTGACCTTGACCTCGTCGGCCATCGGGAAGCGGCGTCGCGTCGCGAAGACTTCGCGGGCATCGCACACGGTGACGCGGTATCCCAGCACTTTCGCCACGCGCGCGAGCGCAGCGGTGAAATCGACCGCGCCGAAGATCCACATCTGGGGAGGTGGTGCATGGGACTCGATAAAGACTCGCACGGTCGGTTGGTCAATGAGATCCTCTGGAGTGATCTGGCCTTCCGGGCCGTAACTCCGAACGCCGGACCGTGCGGCCTCGAGTTCCGCGACGGCATCTCGTGCGACGACGCGATCGAGTTCTGAATGACCGAGCGAGCCGATGGGCGCTGTGGTGGGTTGCACGAGCAGCTTCGCGCCAACGTGTGGTCCCTCGATCACCGTGGCAAGCGCAACCGGTGACTCGGAGCGCAGCAGCGCCTCGTATTGCTCGAAGATCGACGGCTCGGTCACCAGTTGAGTTCCTCGATGAAGAGATGAATGGTGCCGCCGCACGTGAGACCGACGGCAAACGCCTCGTCATCTGAGTAACCGAACGTTGTGATGCCTGCCGACTCGGTGCCGTCAAGAATCGCAAGTGCCTGACCGACGACAGCGCCTTCGACACAACCGCCACTCACGCTGCCAGCGACCTCGCCCGACTCGGTGACGGCCATTGCGGCGCCCGGATCGCGAGGACCTGAGCCCTCGATGTCGACGACTCGCGCAACGGCGATGCGCTCGCCGGCTGCACGCCAGCGATTGATGTCTTCCAGGAGATCTTTCACAACGGTTCCCTCATCTGCTGATCACGTGGGCGAGTTCCTGCATGGCGTGGATGGAATGTCCTTCCACGAAGTCGTCAACATACGGCAGGGCTGCGGCCATTCCCCGAGCGAGTGGGGCGTACCCTGGCGTGACCTTGAGCGGGTTGACCCACACCAGCCGATGCGTCACCCGCTGCAGCCGCTGCATTTGGGTCGCAAGCTCGTCGGGATCGCCTCGGTCCCAGCCATCGGATAGGACGACGACGATCGAATTTCGGGCGAGCCCGCGCACTCCCCATTCATCGTTGAACTGGCGGAGCCCGACCCCGAGCTTCGTCCCGCCACTCCAATCGAGTACTCGCTGGCCAGCGTCGTGCAGCGCGACATCTGGGTCACGGCTGTTCAACTCCCGCGTGATCCGAGTGAGGCGAGTCCCGAGGGCGAACGCTTCGACTTTCTGGCGGCCGGCGACAGCGGCGTGCACAAATCGCAGCAGCGCTCGCGCGTACGGTTCCATCGAGCCGCTGACATCGAGGACGAGGACGAGGCGGCGCAGTCGCTCGGTTGGCGCTTTGAAGTGACGCTCGATTGGCTCGCCTCCGGCCTTGATCGACGCCCGAACCGTGCGCCGGATGTCGGGACGGCTCGTCGCTCGTTTCGCCGGTCCGAGTCGCAGCGAGCGTCTCGGCGAGCCAACGAGTCGCAGGCTCGACATCATCTCCTGAGCGAGAACGAGTTCGTCGGGGGAGTAGTCAGCGAAGTCCTTGTTGCGCAGAATCTCGGTGGTCGAGAATCGCAACTCAATGGTCTCGTCGTCGTCGCCCTCAGCGGCGTCCGGCCCGTCGTCGGCGCCGTCGTCATCATCGCTGTCGATTGCGATCGTGATTGTCGCCGGATCCTCTGGCTCGTCGTCGATGACGTTGCTGCGCCGGTGCTCGAAGAACACGGCGAAGGCTCGGTCATAGAGCGCGATGTCTTCGGGACGACGGATCAGGGTGGAGCGCCCGGACCAGTAGGCCGCGTCGCGGTCGTCGAGGCCGACCGCACAGAGTGCATCGGCGAATGTGTGCGTACAGCTCGTCGGGACCCGGAGGCCGGCGCCGCGCAGCACTCGGCTGAACGCGACAGCAATTTCGGCAGGGCCGGTCGACAACTCGATCGTGGCGCCCGGGATGTTCGACCGCATCAGATCGGCCCGACCGGGTGGGAGTAGCTCGGCCATCAGGCGTGGAGCAGGCCCTTTTCGATCGCCTGCTTGACGACTTCTCCGATGCCATGCTGCTCGACTCGCTGGTGATCCTCGCGGTACTTGAGGACGGCACCCAGCGTGTTGGCGACCATCGTGTTGTCGAGTTCCTTCGCGCCCAGTCGACCAAGTGCTGTGGCCCAGTCGATGGTCTCGGCGACGCCAGGCGGCTTGTAGAGGTTGAGCTCGCGGAGGCCTTCGACTGCCGCAGCGACTTGCTTGGCCAGGCCGTCTTCAATGCCCGGGACGCGCAGTTTGACGATCGCGACCTCGCGGTCAAACCCCGGGTGCTCGACCCAGTGGTACAGGCAGCGCCGCTTGAGAGCGTCGTGCACGTCGCGTGTGCGGTTGGACGTCAGTACCACGAGCGGGGGACGATCGGTCGAGAACACGCCCACTTCGGGGACGGTGACCTGGAAGTCGCTCAGGATCTCGAGCAAATATGCTTCGAACTCGTCGTCGGCCCGGTCGACCTCGTCGATGAGCAGGACGGGCGGCGGGCCCTCGGTCGGTTCGATCGCTCGAAGCAGAGCGCGCTTGATGAGAAATCGCTCACCGTAGAGCTCAGACTCGAGTGCATCAGCGGTCATCTGCTGCGATTCGCCGGTGGCCTCCGCTGCGCGCAGGTGCAGGAGTTGCTTCGCGTAGTCCCAGTCGTACACCGCCTGGGCGGCGTCGATGCCCTCGTAGCATTGCAGACGGATCAGCTCGCCTCCGGTCGCCGCAGCCAGGCTCTTGGCCAGCTCGGTCTTACCGACACCTGCTTCGCCTTCGAGGAGCAGCGGCCGCCGGAGCGTCATCGCCAGGAACACTGCGGTTGAGATGCCCTCATCGGGCAGGTACCCCTGCGCCGACAACGCGGTACTGACATCAACTGGGGTCACCATCCCGACGATACCCCAGTAGATCAGATCGTGGACCATCCAGATTCGCACCAAAAACCGGTCACGTTTTGGGGCGCAGCGGCCAGACTGCGGCATGTTCGACGTGCGGGTCTGGGCGCCGCTTGCCGAAACGGTTGAGGTCCAGGTGGCCGACGGCGACCGGATGCACCTTCGGCGCGAGGGCGACGAGTGGGTCGGCGTCGTTCCGCCGCTGAGTCGATATCAGCTTCTCGTCGATGGTGGCGCCGGGCTCGTTGACCCGATGGCGACACAGGTCTGGTTCAGCGAACATCACGAACGGTACGTGCCGGATGCCTGGGCCGTGGCGGCAGCGTGGCCGCCACCCCAACCCCAGCGTCGGACGACTCGACCCATCGTCGTTGCCGAGGCACACGCGCGCGGTATGACGATGGGTCTCAATCGTGACGATGCCGGCGCGCTCGCCACTGTGGCGACCGACTTTCCCCGTCTGGCCGAGCTTGGCATCTCGGTGCTCGAGCTCCTGCCGATGCACCAGTTCGATCCGGCGGAAGGCAATTACTGGGGATACATGCCGCTTGTGTTTGGGGCGGTGCACGGACAGTACGGCACCGCAGCGGACATGGCGGCCCTCGTGGCGACTGCACACGACCACGACATCGAGATCTGGGTCGACGTTGTCGTCAACCACACCACCGAAGAGGACGAGCACGGTCCGACGCTCAGCCTCCGAGGTCTTGCCGACGCCGACTATTACGCCCGCGGTTCGGACGGCGCCTACCTCAACGACGCTGGTTGCGGCAACATCATCGACGCAACCTCGCCGGCTGCGCGCCGTCTTGTGATGTCGGGTCTCGATCGACTCGCAGACCTCGGTATCGACGGGTTTCGCTTCGACCTGGCTGCTGTTTTGGCGCGCGATCCCAACTTCATTCGCGACATCGGCGACTGGGCGGAACGACGCAATGTGCGGCTGATCGCTGAGCCGTGGGATCTCCATCGGTATCTCCTCGGTCGCGAGTTTCCCGACGATCGGTGGGGACAGTGGAACGGCAAGTTCCGGGACGACATGCGGGGCTTCCTGCGCGGCGAGGATGGTCTGGTTCCGGCGCTGATACAGCGAGTGCAGGGCAGTCCCGACCTCTTCGACGCTCCGCTCAACTCGGTCAACTTCCTGACCGCGCACGACGGATTCACGCTGTACGACCTGGTTGCGTACGACCGCAAACACAACGATGCGAACGGCTGGAACGGCACCGATGGGACCGACGACAACCGATCGTGGAACTCGGGGTGGGAGGGCGACGTCGAGGTCCCTGCCGAAGTGATGGCGACACGTCGGCAGCAAATGCGTAATGCGATGGCGTTGTTGCTACTGAGTCATGGCACACCGATGTTCGTGCTCGGCGACGAATTCGGGCGTACCCAGGGCGGCAACAACAACCCCTACAACCAGGACAACAAAACATCGTGGGTCGACTGGGAGCGACGCAATGAATTTGTCGACCACGAGGACTTCGTCCGTCGGCTGATTCTGCTGCGGGCCCAGCACCCGGTGTTGTGGCAGGCCGAGTCGTGGGGGAGCGACGTCGAGTGGTTCGGCGCCGACGGGCCGCCTGACGTGGCATCGCACTCGCGTTCGCTGGCGTGGCACGTCGACGGTCTCTACGTGATGGCGAACATGTGGTGGGAGCCGCTCGAGTTTCAGGTCCAGGCGCCCGGCCCGTGGCAGGTTGCCGTTGACACCAGCCGCCCGGTCGGCTTCCTCGAGGACGGCGGCCCCGCCGGCGCCAGCGTCGAGGTCGCGGCCCGATCGATTGTCGTCCTCACCACTCGTCCGCAGCCTTCCCACGCTCCCGCCCCACCATCCTGACCATCCTGAAAAATGTGGGGTCAGCGTCGGAGACCGACGTTTTTCCCACACATTTCGGGAGATTGGGTGGAAATGCGCGATCATCTGAGCCATGGCAGTGCAGCAGAACGTCGGGCAACTTCTCACCAAGCGGGCATACCGCGAACCGGAGATCGAGGCGATCTTTGAACCGTCGAGCGATCGTCGTTTCTCATTCCGGGAGTTGAACGATCGTTCAAACCAGGTCGCTCACGCGCTTCGCCAGAGCGGTGTGCAACACGGCGACCGTGTCGGCCTCCTCCTGATGAACGGCGTCGAATTCGTCGAGTCGTTCTTTGCGGCTGGCAAGATCGGCGCCGTCAATGTCCCGCTCAACTGGCGTCTCGTTGCGGATGAACTCGAGTTCATCCTCGCCGACGCCGGTGCGACTGTGCTGGTCTACAGCGCAGACTTTGCAGAGGTCGTGAGTGAGTTGAAGGGTCGCGGCGGCAAGACCGCGATCACCACATGGATCCAGGTCGGCGGCGATGCAATGGACGGCGCAGTCGACTACGACGACTGGAGGTCGACAGCCGCGACCGACGAGCCCGCTCCCAGCGGGTCGGGCGACGACCTGATGTTCATCATGTACACAAGCGGGACCACCGGCCTCCCGAAGGGTGTGATGCATTCCCACGACACGGTGCTGTGGTCGATCCTCACCGCTGTTGCCACCGCTGACTTCGAAGCCGGCGACCGCTACCTCATCTCGTTGCCGATGTTCCACGTCGGCGCTCTGAATCCGGTGCTGTGTTGCATCTATGGCGGATGTTCGATCACTATCCTCAAGGCGTTCGACCCACTCCAGTCATGGGAACTGATCCGCGACGAGCAGATCACGATCACGCTGATGGTGCCAGTCATGTTGCAGTTCATGCTGGCGGTTCGGGACCCCGAGGTCCACGATGCGAGCTCGCTGCGCTGGGTGATGAGCGGCGCAGCGCCTGTCGCCAAGACCTTGATCGAGCAATACAACGACCTCGGTATTGAGATCCACCAGGTGTATGGCCTCACCGAGACGGGTGGCCCGGGCTGCCTCATCAGCTCTGCTGATGCGATCAAGCGAGCCGGGTCGACCGGTAAGTCGTTCTACTTCACGCAGGTCCGGGTGATCAACGAAGCCGGTGCCGATGTCGGCGTCGACGAATCAGGCGAGGTCCTGATCAAGGGACCGAACGTCATGGTCGGTTACTGGAATCGTGCCGAGGCGACGGCAGAGGCTCTTGTCGACGGGTGGCTGCACACCGGTGACGTGGCCACCATGGATGCCGATGGCTTCGTCACCATCGTCGACCGAGTGAAGGACATGCTGATCTCTGGTGGCGAGAACGTGTACCCGGCCGAGATCGAGAGTGTGCTGCTCGCTCATCCGAAGATCGCCGATGTCGGCGTGATCGGTGTGCCGTCGGAGAAGTGGGGCGAATCGCCACTCGCTGCTGTTGTGCTGAGTGATGAGTCGTTGACGGCCGACGAGGTGATCGAGTTCTGCAAGGGCAAGCTGGCGCCGTTTAAGGCGGTAAAGGCAGTCGAGTTTGTGACCGAGTTGCCGCGGAACCCGAGCGGCAAGATCCTCAAGCGTGAGCTCCGCGACCAGTTTGCCGAGGCCCGCACCGACTGATCGGATCCGGGACATCGGCGGGGCGCGGGCGCGATACGTTCTCGACGTATGGATCTTGGAATTTCTGGACGTCGTGCGGCTGTGGCTGCTGGATCATCGGGGCTTGGTCTCGGGTCGGCACAAGCCCTGGCTGCCGAGGGTGTGCACGTTGCAATCTGCGGACGTAACGAGGACCGGCTCAAAGCTGCCGCTGCAGTGGTCGGGCACAACTGCATACCGATCGTCGCCGACGTGTCCACGCCCGAGGGCGCGTCAGGGTTTGTCGACGCTGCTCGGAGTGCGCTGGGCGGAGTCGACATCCTCGTGCCGAACGCCGGGGGACCACCTCCCGGCAACTTCGAAAGCACGGACATGGACGCCTACCCGGCGGCGCTCGAACTCAACCTGCTCTCGATCGTGGCAATGTGCAAGGCGGCGGTGCCGGCCATGCGCGAGCAGCACTGGGGACGAATCGTCGCCATTACGTCACTGTCGGTGCGTCAGCCGATGGCCAACCTCATTCTCTCGAACACCGCGCGGGCGGGAGCGACCGCCTTTCTCAAGACGCTGGCGCTCGAGGTGGCAGAAGAGGGCGTCACGGTCAACACTGTGCAGCCGGGAGTTCACCGGACCCCGCGGCTCGATGCGCTCTACAGCGTTGACCAGCTCGACTCGATGCGTCTTGGTAACGCCGATGACTTCGGCGCACATGTCGCGTTCCTGTGCGGCGAGCCCGCCAAGTTCACCACCGGCCTGCAACTCCACGTCGACGGTGGCGCCTACACGGCCTTGCTCTAGCAAGAGCTCAGATGACGCCCAGTGCGGTGAGGTCGAGATCGAGACTCGCGGCGAACAGAGCGTCGGCGTCATCGAACACCGTGTTGAAGGTACCGAACAGTTCGAAGCTGACCATCCCAAACAATTTCGCCCACTGCGTCACGCCCAAGAGCAGCACGTTCTGATCGATGCGGCCGCCGAGCGGGCCGGACATTGCGTCGAGTTGGTCCTGCAGCGAGGCCGGGAGGTTTCGCGACAGCCGGAGCGAGAGGCTGTCGAGGTCGATGTCCGCCAGGATGCTGCTGAGCACCGCAGCGACCCGGGTCGCAGGGTCGACAGTGTGCTGAGGAGCGGCGTATCCAGGGACCGGTGATCCGTAGATCAGCGAATACTCGTTCGGATTCGAGCGGGCCCAGTTGCGCACCGCGTGCGCAGACGCGCGGAACCGGCCGGCGACATCAGCGCGCTCGCATGCGGCCTCGGCGATCTCGACGGCATCGCCAAGCTCGTTGTAGGACTCGACGATCAACTGGGTCAACAGTGCATCTCGGCTGGGGTAGTAGCGGTACAGCGCGGAGGAGGCGAGGCCGAGCTCGCGTGCGATGGCCCGGACAGAGAGTCCAGGGGCGCCTGATTCCGCGAGGTGTTTGCGAGCGATGCGCGAGACGTCGGCCAGCAATTGGGTGCGGGCGCGTGCTCGAACCCCCATGGGTGCGTGGTCGAGGTCATCTGGGGTGACGGCGTCGGGCATCCCTGCATTCTGCTGGATCCGATGGGCTCACGTCCAGAATCGAGAGCAGATGTCACAAAAGAGAGCACCGCTCTTGCAGTTCGAGACGCGAACCTGCATACTTGAAAGCGAGAGCACCGCTCTCTGATTCTCGAACTCGACAAGGAGCACCAATGAACAACTCAACCACCCACGTCATCGTCGGCGCCGGACCAATCGGGAGCGGAACAGCTCTCCGCCTTGCTGCTGCTGGTCACAGCGTCGTCATCGTCACCCGTTCGGGGTCGGGCCCCGACCATGCGAGCATCGAACTGGTCGCGGCTGATGCCGCTGACCAGGCACGACTCACCGATATCGCTGTGGGGGCGGAAACGATTTACAACTGTGCAAACCCGCCATACCACCGTTGGGCGACCGATTGGCCGCCACTCGCGGCGAGCCTGCTCGGTGCCGCCGAGACCACCGGTGCCCGGCTGGTGACGATGAGCAACCTGTATATGTACGCCGCAGACAGCTCTCCGATGCGGGCGACCGACCCGCTTGACCCGCCTTCGAAGAAGGGGGCCATCAGGGCTCAGATGTGGCGCGACGCGCTCGGGGCGCATGAGGCGGGTCGGGTCCGCGTCACCGAAGCGCGAGCGTCGGACTACTTCGGACCCGGCCTCGGCCAGAACGGCCACTTCGGCGATCGCGTGATGCCCAAGCTGATCGCAGGCAAGGCAGTCTCGGTCATCGGCCGCTCAGACGTGCCGCACAGTTGGAGCTACGTCGGCGACGTGTGCGACATGCTGGTCGTCCTCGGCACCGACGATCTCGCGCTCGGTCGGGCCTGGCACGTTCCAACCCAACCGCCGATGTTCGCCCAGGAACTGGCTGACGAAGTGAGTCGAATCGCCGGGCACGGCTCGGCCACAGTGAAGACGATCCCGAGCCTCCTCTTGGCACTGGCCGGTGTGTTCTCGAAGCCGATCCGGGAGATCGGCGAGATGCTGTATCAGTTCACCGCACCGTTCGAACTCGATAGCAGCGAGACGACCGCGACGTTCGGGCTCGAAGCAACACCACTGTCTGCACAGATCGACGCCACGATGACCGCGTACGGCGAACCTGCTCCGCAGGTCACCGCCAGCGTTGCCTGAGAGCTCTCAGGCCGTGGTGGCATCGGCAGACACGAGCGAGTCGCGGGTCTTGTCCGCCTCGTCATCGCCGAGCATTACATCGTCGATCGGCACGGAACGTGTGGCAAGCCAGACTTCGATGCGGTTCCAGAGCCAGAACGAAGCGCCGACGAGTAGCCAGCCGGCGATGGCGTCGACGATGTAATGCTCGGCGAAGTAGGCGAGGGCGACCGCCATGGCGAGGGGGTACGCCAACATCGCGACTCGGGCCCATGGATTGCGGACCCAGGGCCAGAAAAAGACCACGACGAACAACGCAAATGCCGAGTGCAGCGACGGCATCGCCGCGACCTGATTGGCCCAATCGCGACCGGTATCCCAGGCCTGGACGAAGCTCCCCAATCCGACGTAGCGCCAGCCGACACCGGTGTGGCGTGAGAGCGGCGGAAGCGCCTCGAGGTCAAGTCCGACCCGGTTTGTGCCGCCCGCGGCCATCCACGGTGGAGCGGTCGGCAAAAGAATGAACATCACGCACGCGCCAAACAGCAGCGTGGCGAATCGTCGCATGTAGCGAACCCATTGGTGTCGATTGATCAGCCAGAGTGCACCGATCACGATTGGGGGAACGATGAAATGGGAGTAATAGACGAACGACCCGACGACGTCGTACCACTGCACGTCGGTCACCGTGCGCAGGACTGCCTCGCCGTTCACGATGCGCTCGGCAACCTCGGTTCGGTGAAACGCGGCTTGCAGTTCCACCACCGGGTCGGCGCCGAAGAAGAGGAACCGATCGAGGTCGCGCACCGACTCGACCTGAATCGGCATGCCGAGACCGTCGGCGATGCCACGGCTTTCGTCGTATGCCAGCCACATTGCGACGAAGAGACTCAGGTCGCCAGCAGAGCGCACCCACTCGCGCCAGGGCCGGCCAACGCTGGCGACGGTCAGGAAAATTGCGAACGACCACAGCACCGACACGCGATCGATGATGATGCCGTTGGCAAAGAACCACCACACGTACGCGACGACGTACACGCCAATGAGCGACCAGCGAATTCTTGCCCACTCGATGCCTGCTGTGCGCAAGGCGCCCGCGTACAGCGCGATTGCTGACAGGCCGATGAGCGAATACCAGAGCACCCGCCACAGGCCTGAGTTCGAAATCGCCAGCAACATGGTCCGCAAACGCTACTGGTCAACCGTCAGCAGCCAGCACCTGAAAATTCACCGATTGGGTGAACCTGCGGTGCTCAGGTGGAGGCGATGGTCAGCGCACGCTTGGTCAGGACACGTGCGAGGTGCTGGCGGTACTCGACGCTGGCATTGAGGTCGCCCGTTGGGTCGGCCTGTGCCGCAGCCTCGGCGGCTGCGTCTTCGATGGACGCGCCGCTCGCGATGGCGGCACTGACGCTTGTCGCAAGAATCGGCACAGAACCCATGTTGACGAGGCCGACACCCGACTCGGTTCCGTTGCGCCACGCAGCCACGCCGACAATTGCCCAGTCCTGGGCGCGGCGGTTGAACTTCTGGAAGCTCCAGCCGGCACCGTTCATCTTGGGGACGCGGATCTCGGTGAGCATCTCATCTGGTGCCAGCGCGGTCGTCAAGAAACCCTCGAAGAAGTCGCCTGCAGCGATTTCGCGAGTGCCGTTCGGGCCTTGGGCTACATAGGTGGCGCCCATCGCCAGAGTGGTGGCGGGCAGGTCGGACGCTGAGTCGCTGTGCGCAATTGAGCCACCGATAGTGCCGCGGTGACGCACCTGCGGGTCACCGACGTGACCTGCGGCGTGCGCGAGTAATGGCGCATGCTGCTTGAGCACGTCAGAAGTTTCGACATCCATGTGGCGTGTCATCGCGCCGATCGCGATGTGGTCGCCGTCTTCACGGATGTAGGACAGGTCGGACAAGCGGCCGATATCGACCAGGACCGACGGCTGTGCCAGGCGCAGCTTCATCAATGGCAGGAGGCTGTGGCCGCCCGCAATGAACTTGGCCTCGTCGCCGTGCTGGCCGATGAGGCTGATTGCCTCTTCAGCAGATTCGGCGCGGACGTAGTCGAACTGTGCGGGGATCACTGGTTGGTCTCCTGATGGTTGGCTTGGGCTTGTTGAATTGCATTCCAGACGTTCAGCGGACTCGCTGGCATCTGGATGTCTTGCACGCCGAGCCCCGAGAGGGCATCGACCACGGCGTTCATGACGCACGGGGCAGCGCCAATGGTGCCGGCCTCGCCGACCCCCTTGACGCCGAGTGGGTTGCTGGGCGAGGGCGTGATGCTCTCACCGAGGGTGATCGGAGGAACATCGCTGGCCGCCGGCACGAGGTACTCCGCCAGGGTCGACGACTGCAGGGTGCCGTCGTCGTCGTAGCGAGCCTCTTCATAGAGCGCTTGTGCGATGCCCTGCACGACGCCGCCGTGCACCTGGCCGTCCACGATGAGCGGGTTGACCTTGTTGCCGCAGTCGTCGACGGCGACATACTGCAGCAGATCAACATCGCCGGTCTCGGTATCGATCTCGACGGCACACATGTGCGTCCCAAACGGCCACGAGAAGTTCGGCGGGTCGTAGGTGACCTGCGCTTCGAGGTTCGGCTCGAGGCCATCGGGAAGGTCGTGGGCCGTGAACGCTTCGAACGCGATGGCGGCGAGCGGCATTTCCTTGTCGGGCGAACCGGCGACGCGGAACGTGCCTCCGGAGAACTCGAGGTCTTCCTCGTTGGCCTCCATCTGATGAGCCGCGATCTTGCGGGCCTTGTCAATGACCTTGTCGCAGGCCATGGTGATCGCAACACCGCCGACGGGCAACGAACGCGAGCCGTAGGTGTCGAGCCCGAGTGGAGCGATGGCCGTATCGGAGTGCAGCACGTCGACGTCGGCTGGATCGACGCCAAATCTGTCGGCGGCGATCATTGACCAAGCCGTTTCGTGACCTTGCCCGTGCGGGGCGGTGCCGGTGACCACTTGGATCTTCGAGGTTGGCAGCACTCGGACGGTGGCTGATTCCCAACCGCCTGCTGAGTAGTTCAGTGACGCGAGCACTCGTGATGGGGCAAGGCCGCACATCTCGAAGTAGGTCGATACCCCGATCCCCAGTCGTTTCGTCGACCCGGGTGTGTTCTGTTCAGTCTGGCGGGCGCGCATTCCGGCGTAGTCGAGGAGACCCTCGGCAATGGAAGCTGCCTTGTCGTGATCGCCTGAGTCGTACACCAGACCGGTGAACGCCTCGTACGGGTAGGACTCTTTCGGGATGAAGTTGCGGCGACGCAATTCGAGCGGATCGATGCCAACCTTGCGGGCGAGCGCATCCATGGCATGCTCGATTGCGTAGGTGGCCTCGGGTCGGCCGGCGCCGCGGTACGCATCGGTCGGCGTCATGGTGGTAAAGACGCCGGTACATGAGAAATCGTATGCCTTCGGCAGTTCGTACACGCCGGCATAGAGAAACGCGCCGAACAGCGGGATGCCAGGTGTAACGAGTTGGAGGTAGGCGCCCATGTCGGCAGTGAGCCTCACCCGCATACCGGTGAGCTTGCCGTCAGCATCCGCAGCGAGTTCGATGTCCTGAATCTGAGCACGACCATGGACCGTGGCGAGGGCATTCTCTGAGCGTTCTTCGTTCCAGCGGACCGGCACCTTGAGGGTGCGGGCCAGCTGCACACACAGCAGTTCCTCGGCGTAGACGTCGAGCTTGGAACCGAAGCCACCGCCGACTGCGGGGCACACCACACGTAACTGGTGCTCAGGAATTCCGAGCGTCAGCGCCGTCATCACCTTCAAGATGTGGGGCACCTGTGTGGCGGAGTACAACGTCATGTCGCCACCGAAGGGCTGCGGCAACGCGACGACGGCGCGTGGTTCCATCGCCATCGGGATCAGACGCTGTTGGACGTAGCGTTCAGACACGACATACGCAGCCTCGTCCATGGCCTTTTGGCAGTCGCCGTCGTTCTCCTCAATGAGGAGCGGCCAGGTGTAGCTGGCATTCGTTCCGAGTTCGTCGTGAATAACGACGTCGTCGGACAGCGCCGCTTCGAGATCGATCACTGCGCGATGCACGTCGTAGTCGACGTCGATCAACTCGATCGCATCATGCGCGATCGAGTCGGTTTCGGCCAGCACGCAGGCGACGCCGTCGCCGACGTAGGCGACTTTTGATACCGCGAGCGGATAGTGCGCCGGGTTCTTCATGTCGTCGGTGACCGGCCACGCGCACGGCATCGGTGCGGCCCACTGGTCAGCCATGTCGGCACCCGTGTAAACGCTGTGTACCCCGGGCAATGCCAGGGCCGCTGACGTGTCGATCGAGGTGATCGTCGCGTGCGCGTGGGGGCTCCTGAGGACGGCCATGTAGAGGGCCCCCGGTACCACCATGTCGTTGGTATAGACCGCTTCGCCCGTGAGGAGCGCTGGGTCTTCCTTGCGGAGCATTCGTTGGCCGAGCACTCCGTTGCCGGCGGCGATTGATTCGTCGCTGGCGGTTTGATTGTCGATGACTGTCATTGCTGGACCCCCATCCAGTTCAAAGCCGCCCCCAATTGATTGTTCGTGAACTCAGGCGCTCGCCGCAGCGAGGACTGACTTGACGATGTTGTGATAGCCGGTGCAACGACAGAGGTTGCCTTCCAGGCCAAGCCGGACGTCCTCTTCGGACGGGTTCGGATTCTCGTCGAGCAAGCTCGTGGCGGCCATGACCATGCCGGGTGTGCAGTAGCCGCATTGCAGGCCATGGTTCTCCATGAAGGCCTGCTGCATCGGGTGCAGCGTGCCGTCGGCGTCGGCCATGCCTTCGATGGTCTTGATCTCCTGGCCATCGGCCTGCACCGCAAGGATGGTGCAGCTCTTCACAGCCTCACCATTGAGATGGATGGAGCAGGCGCCGCACGATGACGTGTCGCAGCCGATATTGGTGCCGGTCAAACCGGCGTGCTCGCGGATGTACTGAACAAGCAGCGTGCGCGGCTCGACGTCGTGCGTCTGCTGTGTGCCATTGATGTTGATCGAAACTTCCACGGAGAATCCCCCAGGTTTGTCGTGTGCGGACGTGTGCCCACCATCATGCCTCATCCGGCGGTGGCGAACGTCACGGAGAGTCCCCTCGTGCGCAAGTTCTTGCGTCCGCCGGCCGAGTCAACACGTTGGGAGTACCAACGGCGGTGTCGTCGCCTTGGGCGACAGCTACTTGCTGGCGTTGGCGATGGCGACGCGCGGGTCGCGATTCGCGTTGCCCGGATCCTGCAGTGAATCGCGGAACGCGACCATGGCATTGAGTCGTTGGTCATCGTCGAGTTCGGCGTCCATAATGCGCATCACGGACGGCTTCAGGTCACCGAATTCGAGCACGATGTCGTGGGCGACCTGATCGCTGGCGGGGAGCTCCTCCAACGGCGTGTTGCCGTCGAACCAGGGGCTGAGGATGGGCTTCTTGACCGCCATGGGCGTTCTCATTTCAATCGTCGAACGGAACACCGTACCGGGCGCTTGGGCAATCGAAAGAATGCGGCTCAGCTGGTGAGCTCGATGATGTCCTTGACCGACAGGTAGATCAAGAAGCCGATGATCACCGACGCAAACACCGTGTAATGCCAGCGCTTGGGGTGGTCGGCGCGCCAGAAGCGGCGAATCGAATAGACGATCGCAATCATCGCGAGGACCCCGATCACGAGACCGATGGCTGGGCCGACGCCGCTTGCGACCCCGACGATCGGCAGCACAAACGGCAACACCAGGTACATCACGATGCAGCGGCAGGCAGTGATCACGATCGACTTCTGGAATGCTGATCGGGCCTCGGCGTCCGTGGAGGTCTTTCCCTCGGGGAGTCGGAGTAGACGTCGCATGAAGCGGTCGGCCGACGAGTTGGATTGCACGCGAGGCGCTACCGACGAGGCCTCGGTGGTGGTGTCTGCCGTCGCGCTCACTGTCGGAGAACGGTACTCGCTGATCGGTCTGTCAGCACATCGTCAGGCGGAGACAGCGGCCAGCACATCGGCCGGGTGGTCGACGATGCGGTGAGCGCCGGCACCGCTCAGTTCGTCGGCCGAGCCAAAGCCCCAGGTGACGCCGACACAGTCGATGCCGTTGGCGAGCGCTCCCTCGACGTCATGATCGCGATCGCCAAGCATCACGACATGATCCCCGGGCGCAATGCCGAGTTCGGCCAAGCAGTAGGTGATGACCTGGTCTTTCGAACGGCGATTGTCGTTGAGGGCTGGGCTGGCGCCGGCTTCGTAGACGAAGTGCCGCGCGACGTCGAAGTGGGCGGTGATGCGCCGTGCGACCGCTTCAGGCTTTGCCGTGGCGAGTGCGAGGCTGAGACCGTCACGCAGCAGAGCTTCGAGCATCTCGGGGACGCCCTCGTACATCGCGTTCTCGAAGAGGCCGATGTCGTTGTACCGTTCGCGGTACTTCGCGACGACGGGGGCCATCTCGTTGACGGGCACACCGAGGATGGGAAACGAGACCTCGAATGGGGGCCCGATGATCGAACGGACCGCATCGTCGGTGGGTGGCTCGTATCCGCACTCGGCGAACGCGTACTGCAGTGATCGGGCGATGCCGGGCAGCGAGTTGGAGATCGTGCCGTCCAAGTCGACGAGGACGTGAGTGCGGCTCATGAGCTGCGGCGTCGGGTGAGCTCGCCGAGTCGGTGCAGGTCATCGGCAGTACCGACCGCGATGATGATGTGATGTGGCTGGATGTGTGTGTCGCCGGTCGGGTTGGTCGTGAAGACGCCGTCGGGTGAACGCAGTGCGAGCACGAGCGCCCCGCTCGCCTCGCGGAGGTTGGCGTCTTTCAGTGTCCTGCCGGCCAGCACCGACTCCGGTGGCACATCGAATTCCTGCATTCGGAACTCGAGTGAACGTTCATGCATGACCACGTCGATGAACTCAGCGACGTGTGGGCGAGCGACAAATGAGGCCATCCTCGCCGCACCAAGCTCCTGGGGGTTGACGACTCGATCGGCGCCGGCATTGGCCAATTTCGGCACGCTTTCGTCCTGGCGTGCGCGGGCCACGATGAACAGGTTCGGATTGATCGAACGACCCGACAGCGTGACGAACAGGTTCTCGGCGTCGCCTTCGAGCGCCGCAATCAGAGAACTGGCCCGCTCGAGCCCCGCTGCTCTGAGCGTGGAATCGAGGGTGGCGTCACCAACCACAACGGGGTGGAGGACATCTGCGACCCGATCGATGTCGATATCGACGACCACCACCGGGTGGCCGGAGCGCTCGAGGTCAGCGGCGACAGCCCGGCCGACGCGACCCCATCCGCAGACGACCGTGTGGCCACTGATCTTGCTCAGTTCGCGATCCATGCGTCGCCTCCCGACGAATTCTCGGAGTTGTCCCTCGACGACTACTTGCACGGCGAGGGTAAAGGTGTACAGCACGGTCGACACGCCGAGGACGATCAGCACCATGGTGAACCACTTCTCGGCGGTCCCGAACACCGCGAGCTCGCGGAAGCCGACCGTCGTGACCGTGGTGATCGTTTGATAGGCGGCGTCGAGCGGCGACAGGCCGAACGACCAGTAGCCGAGCATGCCGACCACGAACACCGTGGCAACCATGCCCAACGCCAGTCGCAGCCGCACGATGGTGGAGTTCACGGCGCCGACCGTAGTGCGTTCACGCCGTCGCACCCGTTGTCTCTCCAGGCCCGAGTCGTCGCCGGGCGAATCGGCGGGTCAAGTCTATGCAGTGCCCGCAGCCAGATCAGCTGGCAGAGTCGGCGCCGCGCAAGATCTCACGGATCAGCGGCTCGTAATGCTCGAGCGGGTTGCTGACGTAGTCGGCGTCGAATGCCTTCTGGTCGTACTTCGCGCAAAACTCTTCGGTGTGATCGAAGAACGGGTTGTCGCGGTGTACCTCGCGAGCCTCTTTGTCCATGCCGAGGTAGTGCCAGAAGTAGTAGCCCTGGAATTCACCGTGGTGCTTGACCATGAAGTGATTGGCCTCGGACACGAACGGCTTGACGATGCCCGCCGCGATGTCGGGGTGGGCGTACGGGCTCAGCGTGTCGCCGATGTCGTGAATCAGCGCACACAGCACGTACTCGTCGTCCTGTCCGTCCTTCTCGGCACGTGTCGCTGTCTGCAGGCTGTGCTCAAGACGGTTGACGGGAAACCCGCCGTGGTCGAACTCGAGCGCGCGCATCAAGTCGATGACACGGTCAGCGACCATGCTCTGCGTCACGCTGAGCTGCGGGGCGATGATCGCCCAATCCTCTGCGGTTGATTCCTCGAACGATGTGAACGAGGCGCGTTGATGTGTGTCGGTCATGGTGTGCTCCTGGCTCTCAGTGGGCGGCCTGAATGGCTTGCCACACGCGCTCGGCAGTGGCGGGCATGTCGATGTGCTTGACGCCGAGATGGCTGACGGCGTCGACGACCGCGGACTGGACTGCGGGTGTCGAGCCGATGGTGCCTGACTCGCCGATGCCCTTTGCGCCCAGCGGGTTCACGAAGGTCGGTGTCTCCATGTGGACGACTTCGAAGCTCGGCAGCTCAGCTGAGCTGATCATGCCGTAGTCGGCGAGGTTGGAGGTGATCGGGTTGCCGTCTTCGTCGTAGCGGACCTCTTCGAGGAGTGCCTGTGCCGTGCCTTGAGCGATGCCGCCATGGATCTGGCCGTCGAGCAGCAGCGGGTTGATGACACGACCGGCATCGTCGCAGGCCACCTGGCGGAGGTGCTTGACCTGTCCAGTGTCGGTGTCGACTTCGACAACAGCGATGTGCGCCCCGAATGGGAACGTTGCCATGTCTGCGACGAACAGCGTGTCGATGGTGAGCTCGTTGCCCTGTTGTCTCGATGCGACAGCGAGCTCAGCCCAGCTCTTTGCCACCGCTGGCGTTCCCGCGACGTGGAATGCGCCGTTGTCTTTGTCGAGCACGATGTCTGCGACGTCGGCCTCGAGGAGTTGGGCCGCGAGTTCCTGGGCCTTCTCGACCAGTTCGATGGCGCCCTGGTGGACGGCCGCACCGCCCTGTTGCAGCGAACGCGAGCCCATGGTGCCGCCACCGCTGGGGACGAGGTCGGTGTCGCCCCAGACGAGGGTGATCTTGTCCATCGGGATCCCGGTTTCGTCGTGGGCGAGCATCGCCCACACCGTTTCGTGGCCCTGACCGTGGGGAGAGGTGCCCGTGTAGACCGTGGCGGTTCCGTCGTCGTGAACTTCGAGCTTGGCTGCCTCCTGCTTGGGATCAACACCGCCCGTGATCTCGACGTACACGCTGACGCCGATACCGAGTTGCTTGGCATCGCCTGACTCGCGGCGGGCCTGCTGTTCTGCCCGCAGATCCGCGTACCCGGCGGTGTCGAGGGCCTTGTCGAGGGCCCCTTCGAAGTCGCCGACGTCGTAGGTCTGTCCAATGGAGGTGGTGTGCGGCTCCATGAACTTTGCGATCAGGTTCATGCGGCGAACCTCGGCTGGATCTTTGCCGATCTCGAGGGCGAACATGTCCATCGCTCGCTCGATCGCCGCTGTTGCCTCAGGGCGACCAGCGCCGCGGTATGCGGTGGTCGGTGTGGTGTTCGTGACGACCGACGTGGTGCGGCATTCGATGTTGGGGATGTCGTACACGCCAGACGCCATGGGTCGGGTGAAGAACGGCGCGAGGATCGTGCCCATACCAACGAAGGCGCCTGCGTCTTGAATCGCACGGAGTTGGTAGTGGGTGACTTTGCCCTCTCGGGTGCCGCCGATCGTGATGTACTGCAGTTGACCGCGACCGTGGCCGAGATTCATCATCGACTCGCTGCGTGTTTCACGCCAGCGCACTGGTCGGCCGAGCAGCTTGGCGATGGGCCCGAGGAGAAGTTCTTCGGGATAGGAGTCGATCTTCGCGCCGAAGCCGCCACCGACGTCAGGGGTGATCAGGTGAACGGCATCGGCATCTCCGCCGTTGGCTGCGATGAAGGCGGCCTTGGCGCCCTGTGCACCCTGGCTCGAGATCCACTGGACGAGACGACCCTCGTCCCACATGGCAGCAGAGGCACGAACTTCGAGTGGGCACGGTGCAACCCGCTGGTTCATGAAACGGCCGGTGACCGTGACCTCGCAATCGGCGAAGTACTCGTCCGCATCGGTGTTCTCGGGCATGCCGAGCGCCGTCGTGTCGAAGACGGCGTTGCTTCCAGCGGCTTCGTAGATCAACGAGTCCGAAGCGAGCGCGGCTTCGAGGTCGATGTGCGTCGGCAGGAACTCGACGTCGACGAACACCATCTCGGCTGCGTCGGCGGCTTGCTGCCAGGTCTCGGCCACGACGGCGGCGACTGGCTCGCCCACGTACCGCACTTTGTCGCTGGCAAGCAGTGTGCGTGCTGCGGCAGGGTTGAAGGGCGACGCGATCGGCTCGAGGCCGAGTGATTCGGCGGTGTGCACCGCAATGACGCCGGGCATGTCGAGTGCGCCGGCGATGTCGATTGCCTCGATCGTGCCGTGCGCAACCGCTGAGCGGACGTACACCACCTGGGCGGCTCCGTCGAGGCGAGGGTCCTTCAGGTCGTCGGCGTATTCACCGCCCGCTGTGAGGAACTTCGGATCTTCTTTGCGCTGAACGCGATTACCAAGAATGCTGCCACCAGCCACGTGATACCCCTGTCGTGGATTGCGGACCTCCGATGTGGATGTCCTAATGCACTGAACCTAGTCGGTGACGGCGGGTGCGGGCCCAGCCGTGCGCGCAGCAAAGATCTCGGTGACCACGTTGTAGGGCCAGCCGTCGGGGAGATCAGCGGGGAGCGGTGGTGTGGGGAGTACCGAGCGGCGCTGCTCGCCGGTCTGCATGTAGCCGATTTCCTCGCGGGCAGCCTCGCGGATGCCGTCGTCGGTTTGCAGGCGATCGACCTCGGCTGCGAGCTGGCCGTTGACACTGACAAGTGCATCGAGCTGCGTCTGGCGCTGCTCGAGATCGTCGTCTTGTTCGCGCCACGTGCTGATCGGCAAGACGAAGACGGCAGCGGCCATCGTGCCGATGACGGCGAGCGCAGCGATGCCAGCGAAGAGCGCGACCTTGGGTCGGCGCGAGAGACGTTTGTCAACCGGAATCGATCGAGTGATGTCGCCCAGGCGCGATGACCCTTCCTTGGAAGAGGGCAGGACCGGACGTTTGATCGATGTGGTCTTCGATCGGCTCACGAGCGCATTCTGGCAGTTCCCGGTGCGGATTCCGTGGCAGAGGCAACATTCAACCTCGACATGAACCTCAGCATCCATCGCGTGCCGGCGAGGCTGTCAGCCCAGCGCAACGACGCCGACCACGCCGATCAGCACCAACGCGCTCGCGGCGTACTCCTTGGGTTTGTGACGTTCGTGCAGCCACAGCGCAGAAATCGCAAACGCCATCAGGAGTTCGACCTGCCCGAACGTCCGCACCTTGGTTGCGGAGGTGAGCGTGACGGCGACCGCCCAGCCGGTTGATCCGCAGATGCTGAGGATGCCCACAGGGAGTGCGGCGCGCCAATGGTGTGCGACAGCCACCATCGCGGGCTTGTCGATCACCGCGAGCTGTGCCCCGTTGAGCACGGTCTGGATGCCGAGCATCACCGTGAGTGTGAGGATGGCCCTGCTCCATGCTGTGGCGTCGCCCAGCGACGTCGACGCAGCGCGAATGCCGATCGCGGCGAGCGCGAACCCAGCGGCGGCAGCAATACCCATCCACGCGGCGGGATCGAGCGAACTGTGCAAGGCGGAGCGGAGGTCACCTCGTGCTGCCAGCCAGGCCACGCCCACCATGCACACGAAGGCAGCGATCCATCCGGCAGGTCGGAGCGACTCGCCAAGAAGTACTGCCGAGGCCACCGCCACGATGACGATCTCAGTCTTCGAATAAACCGTGCCGATCGCGAAATCGCGCAAGTCGAATGATCGGAGCAGCGCAATCGTGCCGATGATCTGGGCGATGCCTCCGCCAGCGATGATCAGCCAGAATCGTGCGGGAATTGTCGGAAAGTCGGCGCGGAAGGCGCCGAACGTGACGACCGTCGCGAGCATCGCCAACGGGAAGCCGTAGGCATAGCGAACGAAACCGGCAGCATTGACTGACAGGATCGATCGCAACCGGTGCTGGCGTGACGTGCGCAAGATTTGGAACGTGGCGGCCGCCAAGGTGATCGGGATCCACATCTCATTTCTCACCTGATGTCATGAGAGTACCGACATGTCGACCCTGCTCGTCCATCCGGCGGGAGTCAGGCAGGCGAGACGGGGTACCAGGTGTCGTTGTTGACGAGGATGGAGCCGGCTTCGGTCGGGCCCCACGAGCCGCGGAAATACGGCTGGATCGGGCCGCCGTCATCCAGGGCCGGTTGCACGACGCGCCACGTGCCCTCGACGACGTCCTGTCGGGCGAAACGGCGCAGCGATCCGTGCAGTGCATCGCCGATCAATCGCTCGTAGGCGTCCTGTCGCTCGCCGAGCGCAGCTGCAAAGTCGACGTCGACATCGATTTCTTCGCTGTCCATGTCCGGTCCGGGCGTCTTGGCTTGGAGCGCAAAGGTGACGCCGTCACGCTTGCCGAGCCGGAGCCGAATCAGATTGCGACCGGGCGGCGGGCCGCCGGACTCGTCGAAGAGCATCCGAGGCGGCGAGTGCAATTCGATGACTGCTTCAGTGGCGGACTGTTCGAGTGCTTTGCCGACGCGGACATACCAGGGCACGCCTGCCCAACGCCACGAGTCGATCTCGAGGCGCGCAGCGATGAATGTCTCAACCTCGGATCCCTCGGCGACGCCGGGCTCGTCGCGGTAGCCGACGTATTGGCCCCGGACCATCGCGGAGGTGTCCATGGGTCTCATCGCCGCGATGACCTTGGCCTTTTCATCCTGGAGGAAGCCCGCGTCGGCACCCGCCGGCGGTTCCATCGCCAGGAGAGCGATGACCTGCAGCAGGTGGTTCTGGAGGACGTCGCGGATCGCGCCCACCGAGTCGTAGAACGCGCCCCGCCCCTCGATGTCGATCTCTTCCGACATCGTGACCTGCACGCTGCGCACGTAGTGCCGGTTCCAGATCGGCTCGAGCAGCGTGTTGGCGAAGCGGAACACGAGGAGATCTTCGACGGCCTCTTTGCCCAGGTAGTGGTCGATGCGGAAGATTCGGTCTTCGGGAAAGATCGAGTGCAGCGTCGCGTTGAGTTCGACGGCCGAGTCGTAGTCGCGGCCGAACGGTTTTTCGACGACGATGCGCCCGCGATGATGCAGGTCGACTGATGCCAGCTTCTCAGCAACCATCGGAAACAACGACGGCGGAATTGCCATGTAATAGACGGCGACACACGAATCGTGCTTGTCCAGGGTTGAGGTCAGATCGTTCCATGTGGACTCATCGGCGTAGTCGCCCTGGACGAGGTCGAGGCGTGCGCACAGCGAGTCGATCACGCCCGGGACAGGGTTGTCGATGTGCTGCTCGATCGAATCGCGGGCATGGGACCGGAAGTCGCTGTCGCTCCAGTTGCTCCGCGCAACGCCGATGACGGGCACATTCAGACTGCCCGATGCCTCCAGTCGATACAGCGAGGGGAAGAGCTTGCGCTTTGCGAGATCGCCGGTGGCTCCGAAGAGCACCAGCGCATCGGCGGTCGGTTGATTCGCGTTGATCTGTGCGGTGTCGACGTGTGTGAATCCGGGTGTGTCGGTCATCGGCTTGAGTCCTGCTGTTCTTTGTGCCCGCCGAATCCGGCCCGCATTGCTGAGAGCACCTTGTTGGCCATGCTGTCGCGGCCTCGCGACGAGAATCTTTGGAACAGCGACGCTGACAGGACCGGCACCGGGACGCCCTCGTCGATGGCGGCATTGATGGTCCACCGGCCTTCGCCGGAATCGCTGACGTGGCCGCTGTACCCGTCGAGTTGCGGGTCGCGTGCGTATGCCTCGGCGGTGAGGTCGAGCAGCCAGGAGGTCACGACCGAACCGCGCCGCCAGACCTCAGTGACCTTCGCCAGGTCGATGTCGTACTGGTAGTACTCGGCCGCGTCGAGCGGAGCGGTCTCGGCGTCTTGTGCGTGATCTTCGCTGCCGATGTTGGCGTTGGCGAGCACGTTGAGCCCTTCGCCGTACGCGGCCATCATCCCGTACTCAATGCCGTTGTGGACCATCTTGACGAAGTGGCCCGCGCCGCACGGACCGCAGTGCAGCCAGCCGCGCTCTTCGGGTGCGGGGTCGCCCGTGCGTCCAGGTGTGCGGTCGATGCTGCCGAGACCAGGCGCAAGTGAATTGAAGATCGGTTCCAATCGGGCGACAGCGGTGTCATCACCGCCGATCATCAGGCAGTAGCCGCGTTCGAGACCATGCACGCCACCGCTGGTCCCGACGTCCACGTAGTGGATACCCAGCGCGGAGTACTGCTTCTCACGGTCGACGTCGAGCCGATACCAGGAGTTGCCGCCGTCGATCACGGTGTCGTCGGCGTCGAGCAGTGGCATCAACTGTTCGAGCGTGTCACCGACGAAGGCTGCAGGCACCATGATCCAGATCTTGCGCGGGGTCTCAAGACCATCGACGAGTTCCTGGAGCGACCGGGCACCGACCGCGCCCTCGCCTTCAAGTTCGGCAATCGGTGCCTCGTTGAGGTCGTAGACGACACAGTGGTGTCCGTCGCCCATCAATCGGCGCACCATGTTGGCACCCATTCGGCCCAACCCGACCATGCCGAGTTGCTCGTTGTTCGTGTCGCTCATGGTCGACAGGTTGCCACGGAAGATGCCGAACGGAACCATGTTGTCCCCGACTTCACAGCCTGTTCAGCTCAGTCGCCCCGCACGTCGCGGTTGGGAAGGCCGGCGAGTGTGCCGTGCTCGTCGAGTGAGTCGATGACCGAACCGCCACCCAGCTGACGGACGCGGTTGAAGATGCGTTGTCGCGCGGTTTGCAGTTCAGTGGAGTGCGCACCGCTGACGGTGAGTCGGTCGAGTTCGTCGAGCCGTCTGGACACGTCGCTCCACGCGTCGGCTGGCGAGGTAATCCCGCGGTTTCGGCGATGGCTGCTGTCTTTCGCCAGCCGTCGGATCAACGCCATCTGGACCAGATGGCGCGTGACCGACCCCGGGTCGAATGTTGCGTCCGCTCGTTCGCCACTGCCGTCCGTCGCATTCAGCAGATCGGCGACGTACTTGGTCGAGACGTCGAACACTGCCCTGGCGGCTCCACCGACACCGGTCGCCACCTTGGTCGCCGACGCCAGGACGCCGATGATCTGACCTTGCCGCGCAGTGCGTGCTGCGGCAACGAGAGCAGCCTCCAGGTCCTCGTTGTGCCCAGCGTCGCGCAAGAGGCCGGCGAGATGCGACGCCTCGGACAAGGTCGCGCGTTCGGCGGCGACGTCGTCGGCAGTGGCAGCCAGCAAGATGCCGAGCAGCGAGACAGCCTCAGCATTGTGCAGCAGTGCGCCGAAGAGGTCGGTCATTGCTTCGTAGCTGGCGAGCGCGTCGTCGACCCCATCTCCGTTCCGATCGGCGTGGATGCCCGATTTGGTCAACAGTTCCTCGCTGTCGGAGCCGTCGATCGAGTGGATGAACATGGGGACGTAGTGCTGCATGGCAACCGCCAGTCCGCTCGCGACACCGGGTGCGAACCCACTGCGGTCGATGGGTGCATTGTTGGCCTGCTCAATGAACCAGCTGAACGCCGTGAACCCGTCGGAACGGCGATGGGGTTCCGTTAACCCGGCGTGGACGAGTGCGGCAACTCCGGGTGTCGCCGGTCGATTGACCCAGATGTCGAGACCGTTGTCGAACGCAAGGATCTGGCGCGCCACGTCGACATCGAGAAGCATGTCGAGCGAAGCATCTGGATCGTCGGCAACGCGCCGAAGCAGTGCATCAGTGAGCACCGCTCGGCGCAGGCCCGCTGGGCCCACGATGTCGGGCCGGCCGACGACAGCCCGTGCGACTTTGGCGACCAGGCCAGTCGGGAACACTCCACGAGCCAGGAAGAGCAGCAGTGCGTCGGTGTCGCCTGCCGTGGCGAGGAGCGTCGCTCGGAAGTCTGCGTTGTCGGCCACTCGCGCCTCGACCGCGTGCATCAGTGGGGCATACGTGACGAGTTCGCCGTATCCAACGTCGGCCTCGTCGTACCAGCCGGTGGTAGCTGCCCAGCGCTGCTCAAACGCGAAGAGCTCGACGATGAGCTCATCGTCGCTCATCAGAACGAAACGGTCCGAGCGCACAGAGCAGGTGCGCCATTCGGATGTATCGAGCGCCGAACGAGTCCAAGTGACCATAATGTCAGTCGCTCGGATGGCAGCGATGAGGGGCATCCAGTGGTCCTCGAGGGCCCGCACGGTGGAAAAGATCGACTGCATCGCGCTGGCCGCCGCGGGGTCGCTGGCCCGCAGACGGCGGAGGTCAGCGATGGTGTGACGCGTCTGCCAATCGAGTGCCTCGATGCGGTCAAGGCGATAGCCGACGGGGACCGTCAACGCACGTGACCTGCGTGGAGCACCGCGAGGTGTTCCGCTTCGGCGGCGCGCTGCTCGAGCAGATCGGCATGCCATCGCAGATCATCGACGTCGTTGCGGAGCCGTGCCTGCCGTGTCCGCAGAAGGTTGAGGCAGAACTGCGGATGGGTGCCCCGCCAGGTCGCTTCGCCAGCATGCAGATGGAGTGACAGCACGGGTGAGCGTTCGATCTCGGTGGCCAGCTGGCGGAGGTGGCGCGCGCGTTGCCGCAACGCGTGCGCAGAGTGATGTGACATGGCGCCTCCCGTGTTGGGCGCACCGTCGTTCGAGCGCCGTCATCCCTCCAGTGGGTTGGTGTCGGCTGCCGGTGGAAGACACAGCAGAATGCGCCGATGGGGGATCGCTGTTTCAACGTTTTCGAATTCGCCGCCTCTGACCTCGAATCCGTGGGCGACGTAGAAGTCGAGTACTGCAGTCCGAGCATTGGCCCAGACGTGGTCTGCACCTGACCTGCGAGCCCGGTCAATACCGGCGAGGAGGAGCAGTGAGCCGTAGCCGTGCCCCCGTGCGGCCGGGTCGGTCGCCATGCCGCGTAATTGGATGCCGGCATGGTGTCGATCGAGATCCGGTGATGGCGATGTCAGCCACGTCGAGATTGCGACGACCGTCTTCGTTTCCAACACGCCGAGGTGGGCGGTGGTGTCGAGGTCGTCGCCCTGCCATTCGACGACCGTCGAAGGTGTGCCGGCTCGGAGTACACGTCGACGAAGATCGTGAGTCTCCTGAGCTGACAGTTCGATCAGGGTCGCGTCATCCATTGATGTCATCCATGTGGAGCGAGCGGACGGCGATGGTCGCCGCTTCATCGGGATCGTGGGTGACGAGGATTGCGGTGATTGCCAGATCGGCGAGAAGAGCTGCGACGTCGTGGGCGAGCCGGTCGTGGAGTTCGCGATCGAGCCCGGTCAAGGGTTCATCGAGGAGCACGACGCTGGGTTCGACCGCAAGTGTCCGCGCCAGCGCAACTCGCTTCGCCTCGCCGCCCGACAGTGCGCTGACGTCGCGCGAGCCAAACCCGGCAAGACCGACGCGTGCGAGCCAGTCGTCTGCAGTCGAGCGGCGAACGACTGAAGGTGTTCCGGCCATCTTGAGTCCGAACGCGACGTTCTCGCCCACGGTCAGGTGGGGGAACAACTGATTGTCCTGAAAGACCATGCCGACACCGCGCTGGTGAGTGGGCACATGGGTGATGTCGTGGCCGCTGAGGGTCACGGTTCCGGCGTCGGGCGCCGCGACCCCAGCGATGACCCGCAGAAGGGTGCTCTTGCCGCTCCCTGATGGGCCGAGCACGGCCACCACCTCGCCCTGATCGACGGCCATCGTGGCCCGGGTCAGGACCGGCACCTTGTCGAATGAGAGGTCGACGTTGTCAACGGAGAGATGAGCCATCACCACTCAGTCTGGTCGATTGGCGGTGGGGCGTACGAGGGTGCGCAGTTCATGGCTGCGGTCGACCACAACGACGAGGGCGATGGTCACGGTCGCCAAGATTGTGGCCAGCGCATATCCTTGGGCTTGGAGCAGTGAACCAGTTCGCCCGAGCAGTTGTTCGATGGCGATCGGTACGGTCTCGCCGCCTGACCTCGACAGGAAACTGGTGGCACCGAACTCGCCCAACGAGATCGCAGCAGCCAGTGCGGCACTGACCTTCAGCGGGCGCCACAGGAACGGCACCACCACGGCTCGCCAGGCACGTGTCGGGGAGGCTCCAAGTGTTGCTGCGGCAGCACGTAATTCAGGGTCGACTGATCGCAGCACGCCGACGGTCGTGCGAACGACAAACGGCACAGCGACGAGCGCATGGCCGACCGGGACGAGCCACCATTCAGCGCGCCAGTCATAGGGCGCCTGATCGAACGTGATCAACATGCCGAATCCGATCGTGACCGCAGATGTGCCGACCGGAAGCATCATTCCCACGTCGAGAATGCGGCCGGCATTGCGAGCTGCGGCGATCGCCAAGCTGGCGAGTGCGCCAATGACGACCGCGAACAGCGTCGCCCACAGCGCGTTCTCCACCGAATTGCGCACGGCATCGAGCGGGTCGATCCCGAGACGGATGCCGGGCCGCACCTCGGTGCGACCGAGCTGTGTCCACGCCGCGGTCGACCAACCCGACGGCGTTGAGAACGACTGGGCAGCGAGTGCGACCAAGGGTGCCCCGCACACAGCGAACGACGTGATGCCGATCAGTGCAACTCGACGCCGCTCACTCCCACGCCGCGGAATTCGCCGGGCATTCGGTTCCAGGCCGAGCGGTCGGGAATGACGTCGCTGGGCCCGTGACGCCCACACCATCACCGCGGCGAGCACCACCAGTTGGAGGACGGACAACACCGCTGCGGTTCCGATATCGCCCAGCTGGATTGCCTGTCGCCACACCTCGACTTCAAGC
The DNA here is from genome assembly GCF_963980585.1 of uncultured Ilumatobacter sp. Taxonomy (NCBI): domain Bacteria; kingdom Bacillati; phylum Actinomycetota; class Acidimicrobiia; order Acidimicrobiales; family Ilumatobacteraceae; genus Ilumatobacter; species uncultured Ilumatobacter sp. The sequence goes on along the minus strand of NZ_CAXCAM010000001.1, from coordinate 91,782 downwards.
GTGCGGGTTCCGGCGGCTCCGATCACTCGTACCACTCCGAACGAGGTAAACGTAAAGACGAACACGATCGACGCAGCAGCGACGAGCGCTGGTCGGATCAGCGGCAGCGTGATCATGGTGAACACGCGCCAGGGCGACGCGCCCAGGGACGCGGCGGCTCCTTCCATGTCCGTGGGCAGTTGCTCCCAGAACGGGCCAACGGTGCGCACAACGACGGCGAGGTTGAACACGACGTGGGCAGCGATGACCGCCGTAACACTCCGATTGATGCCATCGGGAAGGAGCGCCAGGAATGCAGCTCCCATGACCACGGTGGGCAGGACGAAGAGCGCCGTGAGCAATCCGAGCAAGAGTTGCCGGCCGCGAAAGTCGAATCGGGCCACGATGTACGCCGGAGCGAGGCCGACAACGATGGTGATCAGCGTCGAGATGACTGCCTGCCACAGCGTGAACCACGCAACTTCCCACGTGGCCGACCGTCCCAGGGTCGCGCGGACCGCGCCAGCATCGATGGCTCGCGACAACAAGGCCAGCAAGGGCCAGACATAGAACACGGCCAACCCGACCGCTGGCGGAATGGCCAGGGCCGCGATCACCCGACGCGGCAGCACGGTCATGGATTGCGATCAGCCCAGCACGAGGCTGGTCCAGGTGTCGATCCAGTCGCTGCGGTTCGCGTCGATGCGCTCGGACTCGACCGAACGGGACGATTCGGGGACAACAGCGAAGTCGATGAACTCCTGGGGGAGCTCGACTGCCGGGTTGCTCGGGTACACGAACAGGTTGAGAGCGAGCTCGGCTTGGAACGTGTCTCCAACCAGGAAGTCGAGCAGTTGTGCGGCTTCGTCAGGATGTTCTGTGCCAGCGAGCACGCCAGCGAACTCGATCTGACGGAAACATGTCGACTCGACCACGGCGGTAGGTGCGTCATTGCGAGCGGGCTCGGCGAAGATCACTTCGGCCGGCGGGCTCGATCCGTACGAGACAACGAGGGGTCGATCGCTGCCTCCTGCGCCGGTGAAGCTGCCGTAGTACGACTCCGTCCAGCCATCGAGTACCTGCACGCCGTTCTCGCGCAGCGCAGTCCAATAGCCCTGCCAGCCGTCGTCACCGAACTCGTCGATGGTGGCGAGCAGGAAGGCGAGGCCAGGGGAAGACGTCGCCGGATTCTGCACGGCGAGCAGGTCGGAGTACGTCGGGTCGATCAAATCGGTCAGCGACGTCGGCGGTTCGATGCCGGCGTCCGCGAACCAGGCCAGGTCGTAGTTGATGCACACATCGCCGAAGTCGACAGGTACGGCCAGTCCATCAGGCGAGAGTTGGGTGAACGCGGCAGGGAGCTTGGCTCCGACCGGCGTCGCTGCAGGTTCGAAGATGCCCTCGTTCAGTGCCCGCGACAGGAAGGTGTTGTCGATTCCCCACATCACGTCTCCCTCCGGATTGCCGACGGTGAGCGCCGCCTTGGACAGCATCGTGCCGGTATCGCCGGCGACGAGAATCTCGACGGCGATGCCCGTCTCGGTGCTGAACGCTTCGAGTGCCTCGTTCATCGACGTCTCGGCATCTGGAAATGAGTCATACGTGACCAACGTGATCGCGGCGGGTTCAGCCGTCGGGGCGTCATCGCTGGAACAGGCGGTTGCAAGCAACCCCACGGCGAAGATGGCACACGCTGGCGTTTTCATGGTCATGAGTGGTTCTCCGTTGGGTACGGGGGTTCGGCGGGGGGAGTTGGAGGAGTTGGAGTCGGGGCGTTGAAGATCGTCAGGACGCCGGCGGAGATGTGAATGGAAACGACGCCACCTGAGCCGACCTCGTTGCTCACACCCCAGCCGACCAGCGGGGCAAGGTCGACACTGTCGAGTGCCCACCTCGTGCCGCTGACCGAGACACCCGCGCAGGGACCATGGAGCGCAACGAGCGACAACGTCGAGACAGGGGGGAGGGTGAGCTGGAGTTCGCCGGGGCCGTGGAGCACGTCAAGATGTTCGCCGTTCCACCATCCGTCGACTCGTGGAATCGGCATCAGCCCGCGATGTCCGAGGGCGCCAATCGCTGTGATGCTGTGATCAAGGCGATTCCCCCCGCCGACGAGCGTGATCCGTGCGGGATGCATCTCGGCTGCAGAGGCGAGCGCCAGTTCAGTGTCGGTCTGGTCCTTGTCCGCCGAGTGGCGCGAAATCGTCGCGTTCGCTTCAGCCCATGCCAGTCCAGCAGGGCTCACCGAGTCGAGGTCTCCGATCAGACTCGACGGCGCGAGTCCGGCAGCAAGCGCATGGTCAAGTCCGCCGTCGACGGCCAGGATGATGGCCTCGTCAGGGAGTGTGTTGATGACATGGGGTGCGAGCGGTGCCGACCCACTGATGACAACGATGTGTTCGTGCACTCGATTCCTCCGCCGGCATTACCCGGATCAGGTTCTCGGGTCGATGACAGCGTGTCACCCTCTCAGCCCACCGATCCGTGAGCTCCCCGTTTGTGTCCTCCCAACAGTAGCTAAAGGAACGTCCGAACACACAGCGCAATCGACGACATTGCGAGCATCGCGATGATGGCGAGATCGAAGCCGCGGCCTGAGACCCGATCGCGTAGCCGGGTGCCAACTGGGATCGTGGCCAAGACGGGGATGCACGCGAGCAGCGTGGCAACGACTCGACCCGACAGTTCGCCGTTGGCCGCAAGGACGCCGAACTGCGCGAACCCCGAGAAGAAGAACAACGTCGTGACGGACAAAATGTGTGCGCCGCGCGAGAGTCGAAAGCTGTGAATCCAGGACCCGACGATGGGTCCGCTGATTCCGATCGCCCCTTGGAACGTCCCGGCGAGGGCACCAACGGCTGGCGACCAACGATGCGACTGCTCCATCGACGTCCGCAGGTCGGGTTTGAGAAAGAACATCGTGATGTAGACGGCGATGGCGACGATCAACGCGACCACGATTGGTTCGTCCGGCACGTTGACGAACAGCAGCGTGCCGAACACGGCGCCGATGACACCACTGATGGCGAGCGCGCCCAGATTGCGAGTGTCGGGCAAATGGGCCCGTTCCCGAATGGCGAGCACGCCGTTCGCCAGCAGGTTGGGGAGCGCGATGATCACGACGGCGTCTTCGATGTCGACGAACAGCGCTGCGACGGGAATGACGATGACAGGAAGTCCCATGCCCGTCACCGCCTTCGACACGGAGCCGATCACCACTGCAACGAGCACGATCGTCAGTTGGTAGCCGTCCACGGAGGCAGTGTGTCAGCCAGGCCGGACAACTCGTGACTGCGACTCACGCCGCCCGGAGATCGGGCAGGCCAGGTGAACGACTGAACACCTCAGTGCCATTTCGACCGACGACGGTCCCGATGGGAAATGCTGCACAGACGGCCGCAATGCACTCGAGGTGCTCGTCGACGAGCTCGCGCTGGCAGGCTTCGCCAGCGAGATCAAACCAGCCGTCACGCTCGAGCGAATCCTCGACGACCTCGCGCATCTGCTCTTCGGAAATGTGGGGGAGGTCGACCACCTGGGCGGTGGTGACGGCCCGTGAGCTCGCGAGGCCGGGAAAGCCCATGTTGCAACCGCATCGAGCGGGTGATGCGCACTCCGCAACGACTGGCGTCACCAATTCGCCCTCGACGGTGCACGCATAGTCACCGTCGACGGTTCCTTGCAGTTCGTTTGTTGCCACCAGCACCAACATGTCGATCTCCTTCGATTGATCTGAAGGACATCATGAACGCGCACGGTCACAGAGATGATCGGGCGTACCGACAGGCTGAGCGCCGATGATGACACCAAACACGAGGAGGCGGGCTGGCGGTCCAGGTCCGTTCTCTGTTGTCAGCGTGTGGATCGCTGCGTATGGTCGACAGCCCGCACCAACTGGACGTACGAATGACTGATCAGCACACAACCAACTCGCTCCATCGCTTCCTCGATGGCGATCCCGAAGCACAGCCTCGAGGAATCGAAGACTCCGCGAGCGACCTCGGAGCGCGAATCGCTGACGCTCGGACCGCAGCGGGCCGCACACAGACCGACATCGCGAACCAGTTGGGCGTCAAGGTGTCGACAATGGAGAAATGGGAGCGCGGCGTCGCGTCGCCGCGCAGCAATCGGTTGACAGCGTTGGCCGGCATCCTGGGAGTCAGCCTCTCGTGGCTGATCATCGGGCACGGTGACCAACCGATCGCTCCCGACGACCTCGATGACATCAGAGTGGCGCTCGGGAGAGTGCACGCACAGCTGACCGACGGTCTCAACGAGGTCGATGTGTTGCTCGCGCGTCTCGACAGCGCTCTCGCCGCTGGCTGACCTGAAGTTGAGTCGTGCCGATGCACGTGGCGACGACATTGTCGAGCAAGATGCGAGGATGAAGTTCGGAATTGCCTTTGCCAACACCATGACGTTCACCTCGGGTGCTGGCGCGATCGAGCTCGCGAAAGCGGCTGAGGGCGCGGGATTTGAATCCCTCTGGACCGTCGAGCACATCGTCTACCCCGAGGGGTACGAGTCGACGTATCCCTATGCGCCGAATGGCAAGATGCCTGGCTCGGGCGACAGTCCGATTCCGGACCCGCTGATCTGGCTGGCCTACGCCGCTGCCCACACGACGACGCTGAAGCTGGCGACGGGCATCTCGCTCCTCCCCGAGCGGCACCCGGTGATGTACGCCAAGGAAGTCGCGACTCTCGACTCGATGTCGGGTGGACGTCTGATGCTCGGCATCGGCATCGGATGGTTGCGTGAAGAGTTCGAGGCGCTCGACATTCCGTGGGAAGGCCGCACTCGTCGTACCGAGGAGTACGCGGACGTCATGCGCGAACTCTGGAAGACCGATGGGGCCTCCTACGACGGTGAGTTCATCAACTTCGAGAATCTGTCATCGAATCCCAAGCCGCCAAACGGCTCGGTCCCGATTCACATCGGAGGTCACAGCGAGGCTGCGGCCAAGCGTGCCGGCCGAATGGGGGATGGCTTCTTCCCTGCGAAGGGCAACATGGCCGAGCTGATGGACATTGCTCGACAGGCTGCTGCCGACTCTGGCCGTGACCCCGAGGCGCTCGACATGACCGGTGTGCACCCCGGCATCTTTGGCGAGGACCCGGCTGCAGCCGTCGAGGAAGCCGCGGCGTGGGGGATCCATCGACTCGTGATCCCCGCCTTCATGTTCATCGGTGCTCCCGGTGAGGCCGCGGACAAAATGGCTGGCTTCGCTTCGAAGGTCATGGCTGCCTGATCCTCGGGGCGGTCATGTGTTGCGAGAAAGGAGGCAGTCGTTGACCGCACCAACACCCAACCCGCGGGTCACGCTTGCGTTGGTCGTCCTCGTCGCACTGCTGATCGGTGCGAACTTTACGGCCCTGAAATTTGCGCTCGACCACACGACGCCGCTCCTCCTCGCTGGCTTGCGCACGGTTGTGGGCGGGACATTCCTGCTGGGTTTCGTCACGTTGGTTCGTGGCGAACGGATCCCGACCGACCGAGCGATGCTCGGCAAGATTTTCGTCGTCAGCTTGGCCATCACGACGATCTCGAGTGGTCTGCTTGTCTTCGGTGTGAGTCGTGTGTCAGCCGGGGTGGCGTCGCTGCTCAGCAGCACGATGCCGTTGTTCACGGCGCTGCTGGTACTGCTGTTGATGGGGACGCGACCGACGCGCCTTGGAGGGCTTGGTTTGGTCGTGGGGTTCTTTGGGACGGCGGTTCTCGCCTGGCCGTCACTCAGTGGAGAGACCACTGCGGTCGGCATTGTTGCACTTGCGGTGTCAGCGCTGGCCTGGGCGTTCGGAACGGTGTTTATGCAGTGGCGGGACTTCAGTGACGTCTCGCCGGTGATGATCGTTGCGGTGCAACTGCCGATGTCGGCGGCGGTGCTGATCCCAATTGCCTTGATCGTCGAAGGGGTCGATGACACCGACTGGTCGATGGGGCTCTTCGTGCCGCTGGCCTATGCCGCCATTCCCGCGAACGCGGTCACGTTCGCGCTGATGGCCACGATCGTGAAGCGTGCTGCGGCAACACAGGCTGCCGCAACCGCATACCTCATCCCGATCTCAGGAGTGTTCTTCGGATGGTTGATACGCGACGAGCGGCTCGGAACGGCCGAGCTGGTCGGCGGCGTACTCGTCGTCGCCGGCGTCTACCTGCTCGTCACCGCCAACGCTCGGGCGAAGATGGCGGCATCGAAGCCCTGATGGTCTGACCCCGATGCTGTCTCGGCTCAGACCAGCAACCCGTGCAGGTCGTCGATGGTGTCAAGCCGTTGAGCACCCAAGTCGGCCAGTGCCATATTTCCCGCTGGCGCCTGGGCATCGACCACGGTGACGACTGACCCAGGCTCGCGTTCGACTGCCTCACGGGCGGCTGCCCACGTCGGGCCCGTGCCATCCGCGCACGACACGACGAGCGTCAACGAGCCGAGTGCGTGCAACATCGAGTTTCGTGCTCGAACCGTCGCTCCGCTTGCCGATGCGTCGGGTGCAAACGGGCTCGCAAGACACATCGCATTGCTCTGGACCAGCCTGCGAAGGGCGGGCTCGCGCGCGACCTGGTTGATGCCCGCCGCAGCGAGGGCGACCAGGGCCGCGTCGCACGCCAGCGCCTCGTCAATGGTCGTTGCAGCGAGATCCGAGGCATCGCTGGAGTCGGGAGTGGCGATCGACCAACCGGCAACGACCGCGGCAGCAACGGCGCGCCGCGCCACGTCATGTGCCCAGTCGCCGCCATCAGCGTGACCGACGATCGAGAGAGCAGGCAACCCAAGCCCATCGACGGCACCCGCCGCGAACAGATGCGGCGGACAACCGTGGCCCATGCGGTCGCGCAGCATCGGTGGGAACCTGGTGTCGAGCGCGGCGAGTAAGTGCACACCTGCCTCGTCGAGGCGCTCGACTTCGAACGCGAATGCCCGCATGGCGTCGAGCAGCGAGCGGAGCCGGTCAGCCGGAACATCGTCGGTAGCGACTGAGTCGCACAGCGATGGTTCGCTGAGCAGCTTGCCGAGGTCGATGCCGAGCCCATCGGTTCGATCGACCAGCGACCAGAACTCCCGTGCCTTGAGTGGCGCAACGTCGAGACGCGTGAGCCGGTTGCTCAGGAGTAACGCCGCACGAGCGGTATCGGTCTGTTCGGCGTTGGAAGCAGTCATCGGAGCGGATTGATCAGGTGCGGCGGCCGGTGCTGATCGCCAGGACCAGAGGGTAGACCGGACCGCTGCCGCTGCGAGACAGCAGCCGCCCTGTTTCGGTGAGTGTCCAACCGGAGTCGACGAGATCGTCGATCAAGAGCACTGGGCCGGGCATCGGCGGTTCGCCGAGCGTGAAGGCGCCGACCACATTTGCCGACTGATGGGGACTGTTCTGCATCTCAACCTGCGGCGGGCGCTCCGCGGCGCGCTCAAGCAGTGGAACAAAGACGAGCCCGAGCCGGGCAGCGACACGCGCGGCGAAGCCCGGGACCAGCGACGTGGTCCGATCTGACGGCACAGCTGCCACCCACTCGGGCGCCGGGGACGGCGCCCACTCGGTGATCATCTCGGCCATCGCGTCGACTAACTCGTCGGCGAAGTGCCCATCGCGTCGACCTTGCTGCACCATCGGCCCCCAGCCGCTGTCGCCCCAGTGCGCCAGGGTCCGACCCTGCTGGTTGCGCTCGCTGATGGGGATGCTCTGCTTGCGCGGCTCGATCATCAGCGGACGGTTGCGCAAGAAGGCCTCGGCGTCGGCGATCAGCGTCGAGGAGGTACTTGGCTGCAGCATCTCGCCACGACAGTTGTCGCAGATGCCGCAGCCGCCTGCCATGTCATCGTCGAGCAGGTCGGTGAGGAAACGCATACGGCAACCCGAGGTGTCGGCGTAGTCGAACATCAACTGCTGTTCCCATCGGCGAGCGTCGGTGACGCCGGCAACGCGTTCGTGGGGATAGATCCAGGGTGTGAGCGTTCGTTCGTAGGACTGGCCCTTCACGCGGCGCACAACACCTTCGACGTCGAGCTGTTTCAGGACGAGCTCGATTTGTGTCCACTTCACGTCGACATTCGTCGCGATGTCGCGAAGAGACACCGGGCCCGCTGCTTCGTCGAGGATGGCGAGCACCGCATCGACGTCTTGGGGGTCGGGGAAGGCTGCGTCGATGAAGTAGTCCTGGATGTTGACGTCCTCTTTGCCGCAGAGCAGCAGCGCCTGGCTGTGCTCAAGCGCACGGCCTGCCCGTCCAACTTGTTGGTAGTACGCGACTGGCGAACCGGGCATCTGGAAATGCACGACGAAGCCGAGGTCTGGCTTGTCGTACCCCATCCCGAGTGCCGACGTGGCGACCAACGCCTTGAGGTCGTTGGCCTGCAGCCGGCGCTCCATTTCCTCGCGGTCGTCGCTGATCGTGGCGCCGGTGTAACCCGCCACGTCGTGGCCTTGTCGCCTGAGCCAGCTCGTTACGTTCTCGACGTCGCGGATCGTGAGGCAGTAGATGATCCCGGAGCCGGGGAGCTCAGCGAGGTGCTCTGCGAGCCAAGCAAGTCGCTCGGCTTGACGCGGGAGGCGCACAGCGCTGAGTGCGAGGCCATCGCGGCCAAGCTGGCCGCGATACGTGGTGATTGACGCGCCGAGCTGTTGGGCGACGTCTTCGACGACTCGACTGTTTGCGGTGGCAGTGCAGCCGAGGACCGGCACGTTGCCGTCGCCGAAGTTCGCGATCAGTCGGCCGATGCGGCGGTAATCGGGCCGGAAGTCATGGCCCCAGTCGGAGATGCAGTGCACTTCATCGATGACCACGAGGCCCGGACGGCGACCGAGGATCGGCATCGCCTTGCCGGCGAAGTCCGGGTTCGCAAGACGTTCCGGCGAGACCAGCACGAGGTCGACGTCATCTGCTTCGAGTCGGGCGCTGAGCTCGTCGACCGTGGTTGCCGAGGACGAGTTCACCGTCATGCAGCGCAATCCGAGGCGCTCGGCGGCATCAATCTGGTTGCGCATCAGCGCGAGCAACGGTGAGATCAGCAAGGTGGGTCCGAACTGCTGCTGCCGAAGCAGGTGGGTGGCGAGGAAATAGACCGCACTCTTGCCCCAGCCCGTCCGCTGTACCACCAGCACCCGATCGCGTCGTTCGACAAGCGCCTCGATCGCGGCCCGCTGATCGGGGCGGAAGTCGGCGTCGGGTCGGCCGGTCAGCGAGCGGAGCGCCTCAAGCATCGGGTCGTGCATGTGTCCCATCCTGCACTGCCGCAGCCACAGAGTTCGCAAATTGTCGTGGTCGAGACGGCGTGGCGTACGCAATGGCAGCTATGTAAAAACCGCTCAGGACTCGTTTAGGGTCGTCATATGACGCCACTCACTGAGACTCCGATGTTCAACCCGCTCGAGGCGGGATACATGGAGAATCCGTATCCGCACTTCGCGGAGATGCGAGATGGTCAACCCGTCCACTTGTCGATGATGGATGTGTGGGTGCTGTTCGATCACGACGACGTCTTTCGCCTGCTGCGAGACCCATCGATGAGTGTCATGGACGCCAAGATCGAAGTCCGTGACGAGGAGCGATATGCCGAGATCCTCGAAGCGGCAGGAGGGGAACTCGAACAAGATTCATCGATGCTCAACACCGATCCGCCCGATCACACCCGGCTTCGCCGCTTGGTGAGCAAGGCGTTCACTCCGGCGGCGATCCAAGCACTGCGGCCCCGCATTCAGGAACTGGTCGACGCCGCGCTCAACGAGCTGGCAGCTGCGGGCACCGGTGACATCGTCAAGCAGCTGGCATTCCCGTTGCCGTTCGATGTGATCTCGGAGATGTTGGGGATGCCCGAGAGCGACAAGGACCAGATTGCCGCCTGGTCGGGGACCATCGTCAAGTCGCTCGATCCAATGTTGGCCCTCGATTCGTACGCCGAGATCAGGGCCGCCTCCGATGCGATGAACGCACACATCGACGAGGTGATTCGCTGGAAGCGCGAAAACCCAGGCGACGACCTGCTCACTGCATTGATCGCTGCTGAGGAAGGCGGTGACCGCCTGACGCCGGCCGAGCTGCGCGATCAGGTCAACCTGCTGTTCATCGCCGGCCACGAAACCACCGTGAACCTCATTGGCACCGGCATCTATGAACTGCTCCGTCATCCTGAGCAGGCCGCAATCTGGCGTGGCGATCCTGAACTCGACGCAACAGCGGTCGACGAGATGCTGCGATTCGTCAGCCCGGTGCAGTTCTCGCGTCGTATCACCCTCGACGACATCGACTTCCAGGGCACGACCATCCCCAAGGGCATGTTCGTCCTTGCCGGATTGGCGTCGTCCAATCACGACCCGAAGAAGTGGGGCCCCACCGCGGAAGAACTTGATGTGCGCCGCGATGGTGCCGGTCAGCACCTGTCATTTGGCAGCGGTGCCCACTATTGCCTGGGTGCGTCGCTGGCGAAGCTCGAAGCATCGATTGCGATCGGCACGTTCTTACGGCGCTTCCCCGACGCTGCAGTGTCAGGGGACGTCGAGTGGAACGGTCGCATCAACTTGCGTGGTCTCGAATATCTGCCCGTCACCCTCTGACCTGCTGACTGCACCTGACGCACGCTGCCGGTCTCTTTCGCTGGTGTGTGACTGGAGGCTCGTTGTGGTTGGCTGAACAGCCGTTGACAATCGGGGGATGCGCGCTGAGGCAACCACCGATGAATCAACCGACGCTGGCGAGCGCTCGGCGCCTCGCCGGTCGGTGATTGCCTCCATCGCTGCTGGTGCCGCTCGCCGATGGCAAGCGACTTTTGCGGTGATGATCGTTGTGCTGATCGCTGGTGTTTCTGCGTTTGGGTTCGGCCTTGATCGAGAAGGTTTCCCGCCGATCAACACGCCGATCTCCGTCGTCAGCGGCACGTACTTCGTCGATGACGCCGAAGTGGTTGACCAGGAGGTCATCGTTCCCCTCGAAGCTGCGTTCAGCGAGGTCGAAGGAGTCGTCTCGACCGAGTCGATTGCATTGCCCAGCACCTACTCCGTGGTCGTCGAGTTCGAGTCTGACATCAGCTCTGACGTTGGCACGGCGCGCCTCGTTGCGCTCGGTCTTGAGGTGCCCGACGGCGCCGAGATCCTGTACAACCCGATCAATGCCGCCAAGTTGGTCGGCCAATACGACAGCTTGGTGTCGATCGTCGGTCCGCCGAACGCGACCCCGGCGGAGTTGCAGGAACAGGCCGAGCAGCTCAGCGTCTACCTCGTTGCGGAGGGCGATGTTGGCGTCGCTGCAGTGCGCGAACTCGAAACGGAATCGATCGATCCGGTCTCGGGTGCAACCGAAACCCGCCTCACCCGATTCACGCGCGTCGCACTCGACAGCTCGGGCTACGACGACGCCATCGCGATCGGCCTGATCCGGAGCGAGTCCTCGGACCTCGACGTCCTCGAATTTTCTGATCTGATCGAGAGCCGGCTGGCCAGCGCCGAGTCGCCGCTCGACGATGGATTCTCGGCGGCAATCACTGCCGACTTCGCCACCAGCGTCCGTCAGCAGTTGTCGTCACTCACAACCAACCTGCTGACCGGCCTGTTCGCCGTTGCCCTCGTGAGCCTGTTGCTCATCGGCTGGCGGGTCGCCGTGATGACCACCGGCTTCATGGCCCTCGTGATGATGGGGGCATTGATCGGACTCTGGGTGTTCGGTTACTCCCTCAACACGATCACCCTGTTCGGTCTCATCTTGACCCTTGGGCTCCTGGTTGATGACGCGATTGTCATCTCCGAATCGATCGACTCCAGCCGCGACGACCCGAGTCCACAGGAAGATGGTCGCCGGCTCGGCGTCGTGCGCACGGCGCTCGAACGGGTCGGGTCGGCGTCGTTGGCCGGCACGCTCACCACCGTTGTCGTGTTCTCGCCGATGCTCTTTGTCGGCGGAATTCTTGGCGAGTTCATCCGCTCCATCCCGGCAACCGTGATCATCACGCTGATCTTGTCGTTCATCTTTTCGATCGTGTTCATCCCCGCGGTCGCCCGAGTGTTCCTGCTCAAGGGCGGCCCGAGTAACAACCCGATTGTGCGTGGCGAAAAGGCTGTGGCGCGTGCTGCTGGTCGACTCGCTGCATATCCCTGGAGGAACGGTTGGAAGGGTCGATTCACTGGCTTGGGCATGGCCAGCGTTGCGCTCGTCGCCATCATGGCCGGCGGAATGATTGCGGGTTCGCTGCCGTTTTCAATCTTCCCGGCCGGCAAGGACGCCTCCGGGTTGGCGATCTCAGCGGAGTTCCCTTCGGGAACGACCATCGAAGAGGCACAAGACATTTCTGACGAGGTCGACGTGGTCATCCTCTCGGTCCTCGGTGAGGAGCTCGCTCGTTCGCAATATGTTCGCGGGAACGAGCGCGTGACGGAGACCTTCATCGACCTGACGCCGATCGGTTCGCGGTCGACCAAGGCGCCAACGTTCGTGGATCGGATCGAGGCCGACTTCGAGACGATCGTTTCGGCCTATCCCGGTCTCCGCCTCACAGCCGGACAGACTGAGAACGGGCCGCCACTGCTGGAGTATCCGTTCGCGACCCAAATCGAGGTGAGCGATGCCGCATCGATCGCCGCGGGGCAACAACTCGCCGAGGACATCCGCGACAGTCTGCAGGGGCGGCAGTTTGAGTCTGGCGGCGGCACGGTCACGGTGACCGATGCGATCGTGTCGACCGATGGAGAAATCGCTCGGGTCGACGGGCAACAGATCATCGAGGTCCGCGCGCAGTACGACGAAGACCAGGGCATTTCCGGCATCTTGAACGACACGCAGTTGCTCGTCGAGGAGGACTTCCCCCCAGCCGAGATCGAATCGAGAGGTCTCTCGGCCGAGGCCGTGACGTTCGACTTCGGGTTGGAGTCGGACAATCAGGACGACTTCGCTGGACTGATCGTCGCCGGCATTATTGCCCTCGGACTGATGCTCCTGCTGATCGCGATCCAGTTCCGATCGGTCGCGCAGGCGCTGCTGATCTTCATGGCGATCCCCCTCAGCTTCCTCGGAGTGTTCGGCGCCCTGAAGCTCACCGACAATCCGCAATCGTTTCTCTCCGGGGTGGGGTTCATCGCGCTGATTGGCGTGGCGGTCAACAACACGATCCTGTTGGTCGATTCCGCGAATCAGCAACGACGCGCTGGTGCATCGGCCGGCGAGGCGATTCAGCACGCCGTCACCTCTCGCTTCCGACCGTTGATCACCACGACGATCACGACAGTTGTCGGTCTGCTGCCGCTCGCATTGAGCGATCCGTTCTGGGAGTCACTCGGCTTCACTTTGATGGGCGGCCTCGTCAGCTCGACGGTGTTCGTGCTCCTGTGCTTCCCGGCCTTCTATCTCGGGCTGGAGTCGGTGCGCACGCCGCTGCGCAACGCCGTCCGGCGCCGTCGTGGCCGCCCTCTACTGACCTGAGCAGACCTGCCTGTTCGATACGGTGCGTCGTGTGCCGGACCTGACGAAACAGAAGCGGCGATCACGGTTCGAGGCGCGATTGCTCGAAGCCGGCGCCGACGACAGCCACGCGGCGTGGGGTGAGCGTAAGTCCGCCGTCATCGGAGCGATGCAGGGCACCGTTGTCGAGTTGGGCCCCGGCACCGGCGTCAACATGCGCTACTACGCAGCCGGCACGAAGGTCATCGCCATCGAGCCGAACCCGGTGATGCACGCTCCGCTGCAGTCTGCAGCAGCTGAGTACGACGTCGATCTGGAGATCCGGCAGCTGGACGGTGCCGCACTCGACCTCGCCGATGAGTCGGCTGACGGAGTCGTCGGCACACTGCTGCTGTGCGGCGTCGATGATCCGGCACAGGTCCTGCGCGAGGCGCATCGGATTCTCAAACCCGGCGGGGTCTACTTCTTCATTGAGCATGTTGCGTCGCCTGCTCGAACCGCGAACCGACGCGTGCAACGGGTGCTCTTTCGGCCGCACCGGTGGATGTTCAATGGCTGTGAGATCACTCGTGACACCGAGGCCTCTATTCGTGGTGGGCCGTTCGACGCCGTTGAGGTTGATGCTGTCGACCGCGGGCGGGGCGCGCTGTGGGTCCGGCATCAGATCGTCGGCACAGCCGCCAAGGCTGCGCCCCACGGCTGATCAGGCCAGGACTGGGCGTCGCTGCGCCCACGGGTGTGCTGCTTCGAGTTGGCTCGCAACTGCAAGCAGCAGATCCTCGCGACCGTAGGCGGCGACGAGTTGAACCCCGATCGGTAGGCCAGTGTCGTTCCAGTGCAGCGGCAGGCTGATCGCGGGCTGCCCGCTGGCATTGAATGGCGGCGTGAAGCCGACGAATCGGGCAGCGCGTTTCATCCCTGCCATCGGATCGCCTTCGAGAGCGTCGTGTTCGCCGATCCTGACTGGCGGCTCGCTGAGCGTCGGTGTCAGCAGCAGGTCCCAACCTCGCGTCCACCACGACTGCATCGCCCTGCGGTATTCGACGACGGCTCCCAACGCCTCGCCGTACTCGACACCAGAGACGCTCTTCGCCCACTCAGCCTGAGCCCAGTTGACGGGTTCGACATCGTCGGCGGTCATCTCGCGGCCGATCCACGACTCCATCTTCTTGATGCCCAGCGCCATGTTGGTCGCCCACATCGCCATGAAGCGGGGCGTGAAGGACTGGTCTTCGAGTACCTCAGGGTGACCGGGTGCAACGTCATGGCCGAGGCCTTCGAGCATCGTTGCCGCAGAGCGGACCGCAAGTACGCAGTCGTTGTGGAGCGCATTGCCCTGCGGGTCTCGGTCAAGCATCCCGATGCGGAGGCGCCCGGGGTCATGGCCAAGCTCATCTTCGTACGGCCGGGCTGGGGGAGCGGCGATGACGGTGTCGCCCACTCCGGGACCGTGGACCGCATCGAGAATGCGGGCAGTGTCGCGCACCGAGCGACTGACGACGAGGTTGACGCTGAGGCCAGATTCGTCGCGGTCTGGCTCCAGTGTGATGCGGCCCTGCGATGGCTTGAGCCCGACCAAGCCGCTGCACGACGCGGGGATCCTGATCGATCCGCCCCCGTCGCTGGCATGGGCCATCGGCACCATGCCCGCCGCCACCGCAGCGGCCGCGCCTCCGCTCGATCCTCCGGGCGTGCGATCGGTGTCCCACGGGTTGCGCGTCGGGCCGTGCGCAATCGGTTCGGTGACCGGCAGGCTGCCGAGTTCGGGGCTGTTGGTCCGGCCAAGGTTGATCAGGCCCGCGTCGCGGAACCGTTTGACCAAGGTCATGTCGTGTACTGCACGTGGTGGATTCGCGGCAAGCGCTGCGTTGCCGTTGGTCATCGGCATCCCGGCTTCGGGAGCCCAGAGATCTTTCAACAGGAATGGCACACCGAGGAACGGTGGCCGGTCTCCGCTGCCACGGCCGGCGGGAGCAGTCCCAGCGCCCGTGGCATCGATCGCGTCGGCTTGCTCGCGTGCCCGGTCGTACCAGTGCAACACAACCGCGTTGATGGCCCCGTCAGTACGATCGATGCGCTCGATTGCGGCGTCGACCAACTCGCGCGATGACAACTCTCCAGCTGCTACCAGAGCGGCTTGTGCCGTGGCGTCGAGCCATTGGGTCTCGTCAGCGATGTTTTTCATCTCGCGTTGATAGCACGGCTCGCTAATCTCAGGTTCATGGGACTCTTCAGCGGACGCAACTTGCGGATGGCCAAAGAACTGCTTGAGAAGAACCGGCACAAGGTTGGCGACATGGTGGGCAAGGCCACTGAGCAGGTTGATAAGGCGTCCGGTGGCAAGACTGCGAACATGTCGAAGAAGGCCGAGGAAGCGGCGCGTAAATATTCAGCGGGCAGCAGCGCGACGCATCACGGGGCCCATCCCGACGCGGCGCCCGAGATGTCACAGGAAGAGGCCGAAGCGCGGCGTGCCGAAACGCAGGCCAAGGCGGCCAGGGCAATGGCCGGGCTCGTCAGCTCCGCCAACGGCCTACTCAGCAAGGCCCAGGTCCGATTGGATGAGGCCGGGGGAAAGATGCCGCCGCCCGATCCGGCTGCTGTGGTCAACGACCCGCCGCCCGTTCCGGGCAGCTCATCGCCCGGGGACTGACGCCACGGTCAGAGCACGAAGCGCATCTCGCGGAGCAGGGCGCCTGGAAGCCGGGCGCTGGCGGTGCTCCGTTCGAGGTACGTGCTTGGGTCGAGCAGTACTTCCGCGTCGTCGGTGAGGCCTTCGAGGTGATCACCGAGCATGTTGAAGGCCGTATCGTCGAAGCGCAGCACGCTGACCGGAGCGACGATCTCGCCGCTGTCCATCCAGAACGTGGCGAACCGGGTCATGCCGGTCGTGCGGCACGCCGACATGTCACTGAAGTTGGTGTACCAGAGGTTGCCGACGAAGAGGCCGGTGTCGAGTGCTTCGGCGACGCCGTCAGCTGGGATGGAACCCGGCGCGATCGCCATCGACTCGGGATACTCCCCGCCGTGGGCTCCGTTGGTCGGCACTCCGTACTCCTGGGCTGACCGCGGTGAGACGAGCGTGTCGGTGAGCTTGCCGTCGACGATCAACGGCACTTCGTCGGGACGAATGAAACCAGATGATTGAAAGTTTGGTGCCACGCCGCCAGCGGTGTTCTCGCTGATGGTGATCTGCGGCGACAGGTGCGCGTCACCAGCCAGCATCCGGAGGAATGGCGTCTGCTTGGTCTCGTGTGCTCGACGGCCGAACGCGCCGTAGTACGACAGCAGCGACATCACCTCTTCCATCGCTCGCGGTGCGAGGTAGGTGCGGTAATCGCCGGGGCCGAGCACTTTGGGTTCGCGCGCGAGCGCTGTCAGCTGCTGACTGGACCAGTCGACCTTGCGGGCAAACGCATTGTCGTTCCAATCGAAGCCGGCGTACAGGTTCTTGGCGGCTTTGTCGGCTTGCAGGTAGAAGCACCAGTCGAGATTGAACGTCGATGACTGGAACCAGTTGCGCTGGCCAAGCGAGTTGGCAAAACCGTGGAATGTGTCGCCCGAGGCGTAGATGCCGACAAGATCCTTGCCCTGTCCCGCAGCGCGGATGTCAGCGAGCGCCGTCTCCGGGCTGGGGATCTCGCCAGTCTTGACGTTGTCGGTCGACGTCGGATCGGTGTTGTACAGCAGGTACGGATCGTCAGGGACGAGACGACGTTGTGCGCGGAGTTGGCCGAGGAGCGCGCCAACTCTGGCGTTATCCATCGCTGTGTCGCCGGTGAGGTTGATCGTGCCGCCGACGTGGCGTTGGCCTGCAATGAGATCGACACTGAGCTTCTGCTGATCGACCGAACCGGCCTGCCGGACCTCGTTGTTGTTGAGCCGGATGAAGTCGGTGGCTTCGCCAGCGAGGTTGGCGAGGAGTACCTCATCGCTGTGCAGCGTGGAGGTCGCTGATGTGATGAGCTCGTCAAAGTACGCCTGGCGTTCGGGGCTACTGCTCATGACTCACCTCCGAAGACCTCGATGTTGGAGAACTTGCAGGTGGGAGATGCGTGGCCGGTGCCGATCATCTGGTTCAGCTCGCCCTTGCCGCAGTTCGGCGTACCCATCACGGTGAAGCTGTTGCTGTCGGCCACGCCGGAGAGGTTGGTCCAGAAGTTCCGGCTGATGCCCCGGTAGCCGGGGTTGCGAACGGTGCCGACGATTTCGCCGTTCTCGATCTTCTGTCCGTACTCGCAGTTGAACTGGAACTTGTTGCGGCTGTCATCGATCGACCACGAGTTGTTGGTGTGCATGTACACGCCGTCTTCGACCGAGGCGATGAGCTCGTCGACCGTCGCATCACCGGGCTCGACGTTGAGGTTGGCCATGCGGTCAATCGGTGGGCGGTTCCAACTGGCGGCTCGAGAGTTCGACACGCCCTCGAGTCCACTGCGCTGCTGACTCACCGCGCCGCCGAGCCCGCGCTGCAGAATGCCGTCCTTGATCAGGAATTGCTTGGTCGCCGGGGAGCCGTCGTCGTCAAAGCCGTAGCTGGCGAGCTGACCCGGCACAGTTGGGTCGAAAGTGACGTTGAGGAGGTCCGAGCCGTAGCGGAAGCTGCCGAACATGTCCGGCGTGACGAAGCTGGTGCCGGCGTAGTTGCGCTCGTCGCCGAGGATCCGGTCGAGTTCCAGCGGGTGGCCGATCGACTCGTGAATCTGCAAGATCATCTGATCGGGAGCAAGGAGGACGTCCATGACTCCCGAGGGGCAATTGGGAGCCGTGAGGAGCTCGAGGGCCTCGTTGGCCACCCGCGAAGCGCCATCGCCGAAGCCGAACCGGCCGAGCACCTCAGCACCACCTTGGCCGCAGAACGCGTTGGCGCCAAAGGTGCGGGTCTGGGTGTTGATGCCCTCATTGGCTGTGGCGCGCATGCCGGGATACACGAACTGAAACCGCTGCTCGACTTCGCCCCGTTGGCCGTCGCTGCTCGAAGTGACCAGCAGCGTGTCGACGCTTCGTCGCGTGAGTCGTGCTGACCAGTCGACGATGCGGTCGTCGATACCGAGCAAGCGCGATTGCTGATGCAAGAGTTCGAGCCGGTCTTCAAGCGGCATCGAGTCCCAGCTCACGTCGACGGGCGATTCGTAGGAGCCGATCGGATGATGTGGCGGCGGGGCGATGGCTCCGGTCTCCTCATCGCGGTTGGCGACCAAGTGCCCGGCGGTGACGCCGGCCCAATATCGTGCTCGTTCGACCGCCCGATCGAGGCCTGTTGCGGACAGGTCAGCGGTCGCCGCGTAGCCGAGACCGCCCCCGTTCCAGATCGAGATCATCACCCCGGTGTCGAACGCGTTGAAGATCGGCTCAAGGTTGTTCTGGCGGACAGTGAGATGCTCCGAGCGTTCGTCAAACAATCGCGCGGAGGCGTAGTCGACATCCGTCGGGAGTGCTGCCGTCAGCCGCTCAGCGATGGGCGATGTGTCGAGCAGCGGCGCAGACAACAGGTCAGTCATGGAGCCGAGGCTAGGTCGATCCGGCCAACGTTGCTGTCCTCAGTTCCACCTGGTCCCGACCCCAAAGGAACTCAGCTCACGCCGCTCAGCATTGCCTCTACCAGCTCTTGGACTGCCAACGACTCGGCAAACGTGGCGATGCTTGAGGGTGTGCCGTCAAGCAACTTCGACAGCTCATCGAGCTGTGCCGCGTACGCATCGGCACCGAGCTGGGCGCGATCTGTGCCGACGACGTCGGTCCACTCGCCTCCCGTGGTGTGTTGCAGGCGATACCAGTCCCAGATCCGGAGGGATCCAGCCGTGCCACGGACGGTGAGGTCGTTCACGTCAGGGCCAATGCCCTCGCTGGTGCCGATCATGACGAGCGGAGCATCGGAACCGGACATGCGCGCCAGTGCATCCGTCTCACACAACGTCCCGGTTGGGCCGTCCGGATGAGTCACCATTGCCGCGTCGATGGACAGCGGGCCGAGCACGCGTTGGGCGACAAAGACGAAGTGTGATGCGACCTCGCGGATCCAGCCGCCCTGATCGCGCAGGCGCAGCCACTGCGCCTTGGCGTGCCAGGCACGCGGCCACTCAGCGAAGTGCAGTCGAAGGTCACCTCGCACGATCTGACCGATCTCGCCGCCCGCAACTCGACGTTGCAGTTCGACCGCCGATGGTGCGGCGCTGAACACAAAGTTGACCCCTGCTGGGAGCCCGCTCGACTCGACCAGGTCAACCAGCCGACGGCTCTCTTGGACGTCGATGCCAAGGGGCTTCTCACAGAAGATCGCGACACGTGCAGCGACGCACTGCTCGACATAGGCACCGTGAAAGAGCGGCGGTACGGCGATATAGACGGCGTCGGCAGCGCTGATCACGCCAGCCGCGTCGGCGACGATCGTGACATCGGCAGCGTGCGCGGCACAGGCCGCAGCGTCAGGGTCCCAGGCAGCGACGAGTTCGAAATCGGCGTGGTGATTGAACTGTTCGACGAATCGCGCCCCAACGGTGCCGAGGCCGATGATTCCAACTTTGTGGGACATCTGTGCAGTCTCGCCGGAAGCGCAGCGTTCAGTCGACCGGAGGTGGGGCAATCGACGTCATCGGTACGTGGGGAGTCGGTGCAATCAGCGGCGTCGAAGGCGACAGGGGGAGAGCGATGGCACCGGGCAGCTCGGAGGTATCGCCGGGTTCCATCTCGACAGCCCGTACGGAAGGCGCCTGCATCGTGTCGGTTGCTGTTGTCGACGTGCTGTTGACCAGGTGACCGGTCGCTTGGGCCTGGCTGTGGTCGCTGGCGCGCCCGACGGTCTGCGACATCCGCAGCGATCCTGGTGATGCGGCGCCTGTGTGGTGATCGGGGTTCGGAGTGGGGTCAGCGACCAGGAACATTTCGCCGTCTGGAGTGAGCAGATGGTCGCGCAGGAGATCCCACCACCCTGCTTCGATGTTCTGCCCTTCGTCGACGAGTACGGCGTCATAGCGCTCCAATGTCCAGGCGCTGGACATACTCTCGGTGCTCTCCTCGAGCGCTTGGTTTGACACGGGGGGCTCGCTGCCGAGACGCTCGGCGTTCTGGGCGAGGCGGGTGGTCAATGAATGAAAGCTGGCGCACGTGACGTGGATCGGGTTGGTGTCGTGCTCGGCACAGCGATCGACAATGAGCGATCGGAGACGGTTGGCGACGGGGCCGTCGAGCGACAGCACCAGCACCCTGTTGCCCTGTGCTGCGAGATGTGCGGCGTGAGCGGCGATCGCACAGGATGCGCCAGTGTCCGCAGCGCTGCGGACACTGGAGACGACACCGCCTTGCTGGTTGACGACGACCTGTGCATGCAGACGTTCGATGGACTGGGGGTCAGGGTGAGCGCAGCCGGTGCCGCGTACAAGTCGGTTGAGTTGATCGCGCAGGCCGTCAGCACCCCAGACCTCGACGCTTCGTTCATCGCCGTGTGCTGTGGATGCGCCGAGCCTTTGAACTGCTTGCTCCTGCGTGCAACGAGGGAGAACGACGACAGCGCGGACGACACCGGTCTCCGGGGTCGCAACACCCGGTTGGGCAACGAACTGGTCGAATACCACCGATCGCGTGCGAGCAGCGATGAATCGTGAGTCGTCGTGTTGGGGCTGACGGCTCTCGGGGCTCCAATCGCACACTTCGATGATGCAGACACCGAGGAGCTCATGCACGGCGATGAAATCGGGTTGGTCGAGCTCCAGCTTGGGCTGGACGTACACAGTCCAGTCGTCGTCAAGTTGTGCCAGGGCCCGTGCGGTCGCCGATTCCGATGCGTTGAGTGGTTGCGCGAGCCGGTCGAACTCGTGGAGCGGTGGGCGAAGCAGAGCCATAAGCGGCCTATCGGCGCGATTCCGTCCGAGCTTGAGGAATTTGTAGCCCTGGGGCGAGAAATTTCTTGAGGAGCTCTGCTGTCAGCCCGATGTCACGCCGGTGGCTACTGGTCGTCGGGGGTCGCTTGACCAGCCCGACCAGGAGCCGACGAAGACGCGCGGGAGCGGTCGGCCTGCGGACTCGACCGCCAGTGCGTTGTGGCAGGCCGTGACGCCCGAGCCGCAGTAGACGATTGCCTGCGGATCCATGTCGAGGCGGGCGAATCGCTCGGCCAATTGGGGTGCACCCAGCCACTGCCCGTCTGCAAGGTTGTCCGTGAACGGCATGTTGATCGCGCCGGGAATGTGTCCAGCGACAGCATCGATCGGTTCGACTTTGCCTGCATATCGCAGGGGTTCGCGCGAGTCGATGACCACACCGCCGTGCTCGATGTGGACCGCGACATCATCAGCGTCAGCGATGGCTTCGGCGGGCCATGGCACTGCGGGTCGGTCATGCACAGGTTCGTGCGGCTCGACGGGGCCGGACTCGAACGGGCCGGACCAGATGTCGAGACCGCCATCGAGGAGCGCGGCCGGTTGACCGATAATCCGCAGCATCCACACCAGTCGAGCGGCAAAGGCCCCGTTGCGGTCGTCGTAAGCGACGACTGGCGTCCCCAGTGCAATGCCGAGGCGACCGAGCACTGCCGAAAACGCTGCTGCTGACGGCAACGGATGGCGGCCGACACCGGGTGCTGGTGGGTCGGCGAGGTCGTCGTCCAGCGACGCGAACCTGGCTGAGGGCAGGCGCCGATCGAGGTAGCTCGCGTGGGGGTCGGTGCCGACCATCGTCGTTCCGACATGGACAATGACCGGCGCGTCAGCGGCACCGATTTTCAGCTGGTCGGCCAGCAACCGAGAGGAGATCAGTGGTGGAAGCGCCGGGTCCATCCACCGATCGTATTGGCCATGGACTATGTTGACCGGCCACATGCCGGTCCTCCTCGCGCAACTCTCGGACACGCACGTCGTTGCCGATGGCACCGACGAAGTGTTGTACGTCGACAACAACGCTCGAGCTGCGATTGCTGTCGCTGCGATTGGCCAGGAGGCACCGTCAGTTGCCGCGGTCCTCGCCACCGGCGACCTCACCCAGTGGGGGACTGATGCAGAGTACGACAAGCTTGCCGAGGTGCTGGCGCCGCTGAACGTGCCGATCCTGCCAATCCCGGGAAACCACGACACACGAGCAGGGCTTCGGCGTTGCTTTCCCGATCATCCGTGGCCTGCTGCGCAGCAGGAAGGCGATCACTTGAGCTGGGTCGTTGAGCTTGACGGTGTCCGAATCATCGGTCTCGACACGACCGTGCCGGGAGCGCCCGGCGCAGCGTTCGACCCGGACCGCGAGGCGTGGCTGCGCGCTGCGCTGTCGATATCGCACGCGGGTCCAACGCTGCTTGCGATGCATCACCCGCCGTTCGTCACCGGAATCGAGTGGATGGATGCCTCAGGTTTCGTCGGTCTCGATCGATTCCTCGCCGTCATCGCGGAGGCTCCCGTCGACCGCATCCTGTGCGGCCACATGCACCGCCCCATGAGTTCGATGGTCGCTGGTGTGTCGGCTGAGGTCGGCATTTCAACGGCCGTGCACGTTGCCCTTGAACTGGCTCCCGAGGGTCCGGTGCAGATCATTCGCGATCCGATCGGGTACCGGATCTTCCGCGTCGACGGCTCGGCGATCGTCGGGCACACGCGCTACGTCGACACCGGCGAGGCACCCTTCGCGCCAGCGTGGGCCGACATCAACTAGATGGTTCGAGGCCGCGAGTCGCGGCGACATCGTCATCACGCACGAACCAGCTGCCGATCGCCGCGGGCACGATCAGGAGACCGCAGGTCAGGAATCCCCACTGGTAGGCGCTCAGCCGGTCAACTGCTGGCGCGTTGTCGCCGCCCACCGTGGTCAGACGGGCAGCGATCACCGTGACGGCAACCGCCACGCCACTCGTATACGCGATCTGGCGGACGGTGTTGAACACCGACGTGGCGCGGCCGGTGTCGGCGAGTGACGTTGTCGCATAGACCGCTGTCTGGATCGATACGAAGACCATGCCGACCGATGCGCCGCGGCCGAAGGACAGTGCACCGAGCATCGCAACCGGTGTTGTCAACGTCGCCAGCGCGAAAGAGGCAGTGAATCCGGCATGGACGAGTGAGCCGACGATCATCAAGCGGCGCGGCCCGATCACCCGGTAGAGCCGCCTGCCGAGCAGATTCGAGACGAGAAAGACGCCGACAGCTTGGGGTGCTTGGACGAGCCCACTGGTCGTCGCAGAGAAGCCCCGCAGCGTCTGCATGTAGAGCGGCAGCACGATGATCCACCCGAAGAACCCTGCGTAGACGAACGGTGCGGCGATGTTGATGGTGCGGAAGTGCCGATCGCGAAGCAGCCGGAGCTTGAGCATGGGATCGCGTCGCCTGAGCTCCACGATGACCAAGGCGACGGCAGCAGAGATGCCGACGATGGCGAACCCGATCACACGGGGCGAAGTCCACCCCTGCTCGGGGCCGATCGTCAGGGTGTAAATGAGAACGCTCACCGCCACTGCTGACAGGACGAAGCCCGGCGCATCGAACCGTCCTGCCTCGTTGGTTTCTGGCCCGTCATCCGCGCGGAGCCACCACAGCGCCAACACGATGGCCACCGCACCCATCGGACCGTTGATGAAGAAAATCCACCTCCATGACGTCTGGTCGACCAGCACGCCGCCGATGACTGGACCGACGGCAGGGGCAATGACCACCACACTCAGCACACCGATGGCCGCTTTGGCCCGATCGGCCATCGGGTACGCACGGAACAACATCGCACTTCCCACTGGAGTCAAGAGACCACCACCCATGCCTTGCAAGACACGAAGGACCACGAGCTGGTCGAGTGTCTGCGCGGCGCCGCAGGCCATCGACACCAGCACGAACACGATCAACGCCGTGACAAAGACCCGTTTCGATCCGAAACGGTCGCCGAGCCAACCGGCGACGGGGATCACAGCTGCAAGGCTGAGGAGATAGCCAACGGCGACCCACTCGATGTCCGTTGATGCGACACCGAACTCATCGGCGAGCGTCGGGAGAGCAACGTTGACCATCGTGCCGTCCATGACGGTCATGAACACGGCGAGGACGTACACCGCCATCACTCGCGTCCGATACATCACCGCTGGCACCCTAGGAGCTGGGTGTGTTCGAGAGAGAGGCCGACAATGTGTGCTCGGGTTTGAGGTCGGGGGACAGGAATCAGTGCGTCCCGCTGCCAAGCTCTGGTGGCCATGGCCGGTTCGAACGCGTCCCCTCGCTCCAAGCGATCGAGACCCGATGCGGGCGCGCGCGCCGAGGCGTCTGCTGCGCTGCTCGCCGAAGGGCGCCTGACATACCCGGACTCATTGCCGATCACCGAACGACACGACGAACTCCTCGACTTGATTCGTTCCAACCAGGTGATGATCGTCGCCGGCGAAACCGGGTCGGGCAAGAGCACACAGATTCCCAAATTGTGTCTGGAGGCCGGTCGTGGCGTCAGCGGACTGATCGGTCACACCCAGCCGCGCCGTGTGGCTGCTCGCTCGATTGCTGAGCGGGTCGCCGAGGAACTCGGGTCATCGCTCGGTGACGATGTCGGGTACACGGTTCGCTTCACCGACAAGGTGAGCAATCGCACGCTGGTCAAGGTGATGACCGATGGAATTCTGCTCGCCGAGATCCAGCGTGATCGCATGCTGCGGCGCTACGACACGCTGATCATCGACGAGGCCCACGAACGCAGCCTCAACATCGACTTCATCCTGGGCTACCTCAAGCAACTCCTGCCGAAGCGCCCGGACCTCCACGTGATCGTCACCTCCGCCACGATCGACACCGAACGGTTCGCAGCGCATTTCTCCGCACCACCAGCGGACGACCCGAATGGTGACCCGGTACCGGCGCCAATCGTCGCGGTGACAGGTCGAACCTTCCCGGTTGAAGTGCGCTATCGGCCGTACGGGCCGGACAACGAAGACGATCCCGACGACCGGCGCGACCAAGTGCAGGCAGTGATCGACGCCGTCGACGAGTTGAGCGTGCTGGGCGACGGCGACGTGCTCGTGTTCCTGTCAGGAGAACGCGAGATTCATGACATCGCCGGGGCCATGCGCCAGATTGACACCGCCGCATGGCGAGCCACCGACATACTTCCGCTCTACGCCCGACTGTCCTCGGTGGAGCAGCAACGAGTGTTCAAGACGTCGAAGCGTCGTCGCATCGTGCTGTCGACAAATGTCGCCGAGACGTCGCTCACCGTGCCGGGTGTGCGCTACGTCGTCGACGCCGGCACGGCGCGTATCTCGCGATACAGCAAGCGACTCAAGGTCCAACGCCTGCCGATTGAACCGGTGTCGCAGGCCTCGGCCAACCAGCGGTCGGGTCGTTGCGGACGTGTGGCCCCCGGTGTCGCCATCCGGTTGTACGCAGAGGATGAGTTTGTCGAACGGCCGGAGTTCACCGATCCCGAGATTCTTCGTACGAACTTGGCGTCGGTGATTTTGCAGATGACCGCCATTGGGCTGGGCGATGTGGGGATGTTCCCGTTCGTCGAGCCACCCGAACGGTCGATGATTCGCGACGGCTATGCCCTGCTCGACGAGTTGGCGGCAATCGAACCGGCGGATCGCGACGACCCCGAGCGGCACCTCACCCGCATCGGCCGCGACCTCGCCAAGCTGCCAGTCGACCCTCGGCTCGGTCGAATGGTGCTTGAAGCGGACGAGTTCGGATGCGTCCGAGAGGTGCTGGTGATCGCATCCGCGCTCTCGATTCAAGACCCGCGCGAGCGTCCGCAGGAGAAGATTGAGCAGGCCAATGAGTTCCACAACCGATTCAAGGTGGACGGGTCTGATCTGCTCTCCCTCGTTGAACTGTGGGATTACCTGAGGAACCAGCAGCGCGAGCTCTCCGGCAACCAGTTCCGCCGCATGTGCCGCAAGGAGTACCTCAACTACTTGCGCGTTCGCGAATGGATGGACCTGTACAGCCAACTCCGGCGCGTCGCTGGCGAGTTGAAGATTCGTCCCCACCGGACCCCTGAAGTGGACAAGACCCACCCCGACCACGTGCACCGCTCACTGCTCGCTGGCCTCCTGTCGCAGGTGGGCATGCGCGAGCGTGAGACGCGTGACTACCGCGGTGCACGAGACGCCCGGTTTGTCATCGCCCGCGGGTCGGTCATCGGTCGCAAGCAGCCCGACTGGGTGATGGCAGCGGAGCTCGTGGAGACCAACCGCCTGTATGCACGGCGCGTTGCCGCGATCGAACCTGAATGGATCGAGCAAGCCGCTGCGCACCTGGTGAAGAAATCGCACAGCGACCCGCGCTGGGATGCCAAGGCGGGGCGGGCGGTCATCACCGAGCAGGTCACCCTGTTCGGTCTGCCCATCGTGTCTGATCGCAAGGTGGGCTACGACAAGATCGACATCGATGCAGCGCGGGCCTGGTTCATCACCAAGGCACTGGTCGAGGGGGAATGGCACACGCAGCAGAAGTTCGTCACCCGGAACCAGGAATTCCTCGAAGGCATCGGCGCCATGGCGGCTCGCGTCCGCCGAACAGAACTTGTCGACGACGCAATGCTCTTCGCTTTCTTCGACGAACGTCTCGATGCCGACGTCACTGACACCCGTCGGTTCGATCGATGGTGGAAGGAGGAGCGCCAGCGCAACGGTCGACTCCTCGATCTCACCGAAGAGCTCCTTGCCGATCGCGAACACGGTGTAGGAATCCGGCTTGCCGACTTTCCCGAGGTGTGGCGGCAAGGCGACATCGAGCTGCCGCTGACCTACCGGTACGCACCAGGCGAACCGCTCGACGGTGTCACCGTGCACATTCCGCTCAGCGCACTCAACCAGATCGAGCCGACCGGATTCGACTGGCAGATCGCTGGACACCGCCGCGAGGTCATCGCAATGCTGGTGCGCTCCGTTCCGAAACACATCCGTCGCGAGCTGACGCCGATGGCTGAGACAATCGATGCCACCGTTGAGCGAGTCGCAGACTTTGAGCCAGGGTCGATGCCGCTCGTTCATGCAGTCGCAGTCGGGCTCACTCGGGCGTCCGGGATCCGGATCGACCCGTCGATGTTCAACACCGAGTTCCTCGACAACTTTCTCCGAATGAACTTCGTTGTCACCGATGAGCACGGGGAGGTCCGCGACGTCGGCACCGATTTGGCTGCGATCAAAGCACGCCGCGTCGGCGAGGCACGCGAATCGATTGCTGCTGCGGCGCCGATCGAGGAACGTCGGGGGATAGTGGCGTGGGACATCGGCGACCTCCCACGCACGGTTCAGTCCGACGATCGTGCGCTCGACGTCGTGGGCTATCCGACGTTGCTCGATATCGGTGACAGCGTTGCGCTGCGGGTCGTCACGAGCGCCGATGTGCAGCGGCGGGCCATGCGCGGTGGGGTACGCCGCCTCCTTCTGCTCACTGCAGCGCCGAGTCGCAAGGTGGTCGAACGACTGCTGACCAACGCGGGCAAGCTCGCGCTCGGTGCGGCCGACGTGTCGGTCGCTGCGCTCGCCGACGACTGCATTGCGGCGGCTGTTGACCATCTGCTCGAAGATCATCTGGCACGCGGGGGAACGCTCCCCTGGAGCGAGGTCGAGTTCGAAGCGTTGCGCGCGCAGGTCGCACGAGACGTTCCGACATTGGCGCGAGATGCCCTCGTCCAGGCCACGGCTGCGGTCGCGGCCACCGGCTCGGTGCACGCCAAGCTCGCGTCGTTGCGGGCCGCAGCGCTGCAACCATCGGTTGACGATGCCAACCTGCACCTCGGCCGGCTCGTCCGCCCCGGCTTCGTCTTCCACACCGGGCTCCGCCAACTCCCTGAGATCGAGCGGTATGTCCGCTCGATCGATCACCGGCTCGACAACCTCGCCGGCGGTGTTGAACGCGACCGTCGTCGGATCGCCGAGGTCGCTCCGCTCGAGGCGCGCTACGCGGCGTTGCTCGATCGTTTGCCGGCAAGTGAGGTGACCTCGGAAGTGGCGGCTGTGGCGTGGCAGCTCGAAGAGCTCCGCGTGAGCGTGTTCGCGCAGCCGCTTGGCGCGAAAGGCCAGCCGAGTCCGACGAAGCTCGCGCGGTCCCTCGACGGCCTCGGCGGGTGACTCGACCTGCGACACTCGGTCATGGACGAACGCGAACTGGATGACCTGACCGGCGAGACCGTGGACCTGTTGCAGACACTGATCCGCAATGCCTGCGTCAACGACGGCACGCCGGAATCAGGCGAAGAAGTCCGCAATGCCGACGTGCTGCAGACGCTGATCGAGGGTGCTGGCGTCGAGGTCGAGCGCTTCGAGCCGACGCCAGGCCGTGTCTCGATCGTCGGGCGGATCCAAGGCTCAGATCCTGGAGCCAAGAGCCTCTGTTTGATGGGCCACACTGACGTCGTTCCGGTCAACGCCGACGGGTGGGATCGCGACCCGTTCGGTGGCGAGTTGATCGATGGTGAAGTGTGGGGTCGCGGTGCGGTTGACATGCTGAACCTGACATCGTCGATGGCGGTCGCTTTCCGCCGTCTCGCGCGCGATGCGGCCGCAGGGCGTTTCAAGCCGAAGGGCGACCTCATCTACTTCGGTGTCGCAGACGAAGAAGCAGGGAGTGTCCACGGTGCCAGGTGGATGGCTGATCATCAGCGCGATGCGATGTACGCCGACTACGTACTGACCGAGAACGGTGGCATCCACTCTGGTCCGGCTGATGCTCCGCACGTCGGCATCAACGTCGCAGAAAAGGGAGTTGCCTGGCGACGGTTGACCGTCCGCGGGACACCCGGTCATGGATCGCGCCCATTTCGCGGTGACAACGCCCTGGTCAAGGCTGCTGGTGTGGTGCAGCGGTTGGCCGACTATCGGGCCAAGCCGAAGTTCACCGAGTTGTGGCGTGAGCGGGTTTCGACCCTGAACCTGCCTCCGGACTGGGAACGATCCCTGCTCGATGAGGCAGCGATTGACGAATTCCTCGACGAGATGCCGGGGCCCGCCGTCGCGTCGTACCTGCATGCCTGTACTCACACCACGTTTTCGCCGAACCTGGTCGATGGTGGTGTGATGAAAACCAACACCGTGCCGGACACGGTGGTGGTCGAGGTTGACATCCGCACGCTTCCCGGTGAGGACGAGGCAGACGTTGCAGCCCATCTCCGCTCCGCATTGGGCGACCTCGCCGACCATGTCGAGGTCGAGCCGCTGATGAACGATGCAGCGTCGATCAGCAGAACTGACACGCCGCTCTGGGATTCTTTGCAGCGCGCGGTCAACATTCCGTTTCCGACCGCGCGCCTCACGCCGCAGCTGGTCGTCGGTTTCACCGACTCGCGGATCTACCGAGAGCTCGGAGCGGTGTCCTACGGTGCTGGCCTCTTCAGTCCAACACTCGATGCCAGTGAGTTCGGGTCACGCTTCCACGGCAACAACGAACGCATCGACGTTGAATCCCTGGCACTGACCACACGGCTGTGGGATCACGTGGCCCGCGACTTGCTGGAGAGATAGCGGCGGGCGGCCTCGCGTGCCTCGGGGTCGGCCATGGCTGCTCCGAGGAGGTCAGCGTCGCTCCAAGCCCCCACCGTGGTCGCGACGTTTTCCAATGCGACGTTGACCTGCCGTTTGGTCGCGCGGACGACTGACGGTGCCTTGTTGGCGATCGACGTGGCGAGTTCATTGACGGCAGTGTCTAAGTCGGCGCGAGGAACCACCCGATTGACGAAGCCGATCGACCGTGCTTCCTCGGCGTCGAAGGGTCGGCACGTCAGCACGAGTTCGCGGGTCATCGCTGGGCCGATCTCCCGGACGAGGCGCGGGATGCCGCCCCACGCCAGTGGGATCCCGAGATCGACTTCGGGAATCGCGAAGTGCGTATCGTCGGCCGCGATGCGCAGGTCGCAGACGCCGGCGAGCACAACTCCGCCGCCGATGCACGGACCTTTGATCGCGGCGATGCTCAGGGCCGACATGCGATCCATGGCCTCGGCCATGAGCCGACCGAGATCGGCCTGCTCTCGTGCTGAGACACCGTCGGGGCCAGACCCAGCGAACTCACGGAGATCGAACCCCGACGAGAACGCGCGGCCCTGCCCGGTGACGACGACCACGACGGCGTCGGTGGTGTCGAACCATGCGGCGGCCTGAGCGATCTCTGCGAGGGGCACCGTTCCCAGCGGGTTGAGCTTGTCGGGCTGGGTCAGGGTCAACCGGCCGATGCGGTCCGTGACCTCGGCGGTCAGTGTTGTGAATTCGTGCATTGCTCAGCTCGCTTGGTATCGGCCGGGCTCGACTTCGACGGCTTCGCCGCGGTGCAGCATGCGGTCGACGTGCATCGTGGCGCTGCGCTCCTCGACTGAGTCGGCGAAGGAATGTTCCACGTGTGGTCGGTAGATGAACCGGTGTGCGCGCATGTCGTCGATGGACCTCGGCTCAGCGAGGAAGTCGAGCATCGCTTGATGGCGACGTCCGATCACCGCAGTGAACGCGTCGATCATCTCGACGAAGGTGTCGCGACCTTCGA
Organism: uncultured Ilumatobacter sp.; assembly: GCF_963980585.1. Classification (NCBI taxonomy): domain Bacteria; kingdom Bacillati; phylum Actinomycetota; class Acidimicrobiia; order Acidimicrobiales; family Ilumatobacteraceae; genus Ilumatobacter; species uncultured Ilumatobacter sp. The sequence continues at coordinate 61,006 of NZ_CAXCAM010000001.1, read as the reverse complement.
TGATGCCCTTGTGGTGAAACGTCACGTAGTAGTCGGCTTCCTCGTCGCGGACCTTGGTCAGACTGGCCTCGAAGTCTTCAAGGTCGCTCCACACGTCGCCGTAGTACGGACCGAATCCAGTGAGGTCGATGTCGGAGAGGAAGAACACCCCGTCCATCCGGAAACCGCTGTGGCCGCGGGTGTGTCCGGGCAGGTGCACTGCGTCCACGGTGACGCCGCCACCGAGATCGAACACGTGGCCATCGGCGAAACCTTGGGCGTCGGGCCGCGCCGTGTAGTGGAATTCGTCGAGGATTGTCTGCTCGAACGCGGCACGCGGTTCGCCCGTGAGTCCGTAGACCTCCATCAGCCCGTCGATGCTCTGTGCGCCGATGATGTCGGCATCGTGAATGTGCAGCGCAGCGTCGGCGAACAGACCGTTGCCGGCCATGTGGTCCTCGTGGCTGTGGGAGTTGATGACGGCATCGACCTCGACCGGTGCGCCACCGCGTTCGACCACGGTGACCGACGGATCGATGACCACGGACTCGCCCGCGCCACGCACCAGCAGAGTGTTACCTGATGGATACGCACCGTTGGCTTCTCCGACCAGCACGCTCACCGTGTCGGTCAATCGTCGTTCGCCTTCGCCCCAGTCGATGATCACGGGGCCGACGCTAGTCAGCCGATCGCTGTGTCTCGAATCGAACTGCGCTGCGCCCCACGAAATCAGTCGTCGGTGGTCTTGAGGTTGAGCGACGCGGAGTTCATGCAGAATCGATCGCCAGTCGGCGCAGGGCCGTCGGGGAACACGTGGCCAAGGTGGGCACCGCAGCGGGCGCACACGGTCTCGGTCCGCGTCATCCCGTGTGAGTTGTCGACGCGGTTCTCGATGTTCTCACCTTCGAGCGGGGCGTAGAAGCTGGGCCAACCGCAGCCGGCGTCGAACTTGGTGTCGGAGGAGAACAGCGCCACATCGCACACGACGCAGTGGTACACGCCGTCGCGAGTCGTCTCCCAGTACTTGCCGGTGAACGGACGCTCAGTGCCCGCATGCTGGGTGACCTGGAACTGTTCGGCGGTGAGGCGTTCGCGCAGCTCGGCTTCGGTCGGCAGCATGTCGGGGAGTTCGGGTGTCTCGGTGTTCTCAGCCATGGACACAGCCTGCCAAGTCCCAGCCGCATTGTCGATGTCGGGCGACGAGTTTCGGACTTGTTCCGGTGGATGTTCGCCTTCGTCAAGGCTGATGTTCCTACCCTCAGGTCATGGCTTCGTGCTTGATTCGGTCTCGGCTTGCAACGGTGGTGGCTGGCGCGCTGCTGCTCGCAGCGTGCAACTCCGCAGACGGCAGTGGGACAGCGTCCTCGCCGTCCACCGCCGTGGCCGTCGATGACAGCGAACCAGCCACCCCGCGACCGCGGTTCCGTTACCCGCCGGCACCATCAGCCCTCGATGCGGAGGCGCAGAGTGCGACGGACGCCCTCGATGCCGTCGCGACGGTCAAGCTGTGGCTCGGCGCGGCTGAACTCGATATTGCGGCGGTTCGGGCGCTCGGTGACACCGGAGATATCCGTTACGGCTGGTACCTGTCGGACGTGCTGTATTTTTTCCCCGGTGACGACGGTGTCGTCATCGTCGATGCCTTCGAACAGCTCAGTGGTGTCTCGATTGCGGATGATCCGGAAAGTGAGTCGAGTCCATTCCGGAGTCTCAGGAATCACCTGATTGCATGGGACACGCCTGATTATCCGGAGTATCAGCAGGACAAGAGTGAGCTGTTCACACTGCTTGAACCGGCGTGGGAACCGTTCTTCAGTGATGAGGACGCTGACCTCGACTGGCGGCACGTGAGCTGGGGTGGCGTCTACATCGACGACCGTGAACTTGGTGACCCTGAGCGTTGTCGTCCTCGTGGATGCATCCCGTCCCTTGACGATCCGGTCACCACCGATGCAGCTGGTGGCACCTGGTATCCGGACGACCGAATTGTGTTTGGGCTGGTTGAGGGTGACGAAGCATTGGCGTTCCCGAAGAACATCGCCGAGATCCACGAGATGTTCAACTTCACCCTCGGCGGCAGGCGCTTCGGGCTGCCGTACTGCACCCTGTGCGGCTCGGCCCAGGCGTACTACACCGACAACTCCGGCGCCGCCGAGCAGCCTGTACTCCGCACGACAGGGCTCTTGAGTCGTTCCAACAAAGTGATGTACGACCTCGTGACGCAGTCGGTCTTCGACACGTTTACGGGTGCCGCCGTGTCGGGTCCGCTTCAGGACGCCGGGATCGTGCTCGAAGAATCGACGGTCGTCCGCTCGACCTGGGGCGAGTGGAAGACAGCGCACCCCAACACGCGGATCATCGCCGAGGATGGGGGCATTGGCCGGTCGTACGAACTCGACCCGCTCGGTGGTCGCGACGACAACGGTCCGATCTTCGCGATCGGCGATGCTGATGCTCGGCTTGACGTGCAAGAACTCGTTGTCGGCGTTATCGCCGACGATGGCACGCCTATTGCGTTTCCGTCGGGCCAGGCCAGCGCGATTATCGCCGCCGGCGGTGTCGTCAAACTCGGCGGCGTGCGCCTGGAATCAGTTGGGGACGGGCTCCGTGCTGTCGATGTAGTCACCGGGGACGAGCGTGCGGCCCACGAAGCGTTCTGGTTCGCCTGGTCCCAGTTCCATCCGGACACCGAGCTGTTCGTCCCCTGATCCCTGATCCCTGACCCTGGGCCAGCGCTCAGTCGTGTTGGCCGGTCTGCTTCAAGAAGGTGAGCGAGTCCCACGTGTCGATCCGTTTGGTGATCAGGTCATCGCGGACGCTGAACCACATGACGCCGGGAATCTCGATCTGCTTGTCTTCGTACTTCGCCTCGAAGCGGTACCGAACCGCCACCTCGGTGCACGAATCACGGCGCTGCTCGATCACATCGACGATTGAGTAGCGGCGATCGGCGAATGCGGCGAGGAAGTGGGGGAGGCGCCGGCGATATTCGACCCGGCCGACACAGCTTGAACCCAACTCGCTGAGGTGCTCGTTGCGAAAGCCGTCGGAGACGTAGGCCGCGATCGCATCCGGGTCGTTGCGAGTGAACGCCCCGAGGTACTCGCTGACCGCCGCGATTGCCGAACTCACGGCTCGCAACGTACATGGCGACGATCAGCGATCCAATGTGACGGTGTCAGCTCGGCGCGTGCGGGAGCAGCGCCGAGAGTGCAGCCTCGGCAGAAGCAACGTCTGTGCGGTCCTCGTGAACCAGGCGAGTGAGATTGCTCACCGACACGTAGCCGGCCTCGACGGCGCCACCGTCGGTGTCCTCCGGCAACACGTTGACCTTCTCGCCCCAGTCCATCACGACCCGGAATGCGCCCTCATCGCCCTCGACGGGTTCGAGCTTTGCGTCGGTGACTGTCCTTGGTGGCAGCACCCCGACGACGGTGTGTCGCCAGCCGAGAATCTCGCCGATTGGTCGATCTGGCACGTTGATGTTGACGACAACCGGCTCGGTCGGCATGTCGTCGACGAAGGCTTGGACGTAGGCGCGAGCGACGTCGGCTGACGCCTCGAACGACATGCCGCGCACGGCGTCGTCCCATGCCTGGCCCTCCACGCCGTAGCCGGTGACCGCCTGGCTGAAGGCGACGCCCGAAATCTTGCCGTTGCGGGCAGTGAGCGCCGCGCCGACGGTGCCCGAGTGGTACACGGCCCGCCCGACGTTGGCGCCTGGGTTCACTCCGGAAATCACCAGATCAAACGGGCCGCCGAAGGCGCCGAGCCGAGCGAACATCACACAGAGTGCCGGTGCGCCGCTGACCGACCAGGTGTCATCGGTGCCGACGTTCGGGAGATCGACCCGGCGAATGACCGGGGTGATCAGATGGAGTGCGCCGAGCGCTGCTCCGGCTCCGGAGTACTCGGTGTCGGGGGCTGCAACGACGATCTCGTGTCCCCCGTTGAGGTCACACATTGCATTTGCCAGGGCATGGAGCCCGGGGGCGTCGATGCCGTCATCATTCGTCACGAGAATTCGCATCGGCGCATCCTCGCACGCTGCGGCGCCAAGCGCTACGTGGCTGGAGTCGTCGGGACTGGACGCTGACTTGTCCAACTGAACAATGACAGGCCGACCACGACGAGCGCCATCCCCGCGATCTGCGGAGCGCGGACTGACTCGCCGAGGATCAGGAATCCCCAGAAGACCGACAGGGCCGGCTGGCCAGATTGCATGATGCTGATCGTCGCCACTGGGAGGTGGCGTTGAGCGAAGATGATCAGGCCGTGCGCCAGCATCCCCGTGACGAAGGTGAGCAGCGCAACGACGAACCAGCCTCGTGCGGAGAGTGAGAAGAGTCCGCCTCCGGCAATCGATCCGGCGATTGGCCCGGCGGTGATCAGCCCCAGGGGCATCATGCACGCCATGAAGTCGAGGACGTCGACGCCCTGACTGCGAGCGCGCTTCGAGGTCAGCATGTAACCGGTCCAGGTGCCGATGACCACGACCATGAGCAAGTCGCCGCCAAGTGTGGCTTCGCCGCCGTCAGGTCCGAACGCAAGGACGAGAATGATGCCGACAACGGAGATCAGGCCGAATTTCAAGGCGGACCAATTCGGCCGCTCGCCGAAGAAGATCGCTCCGGCCGGCAGCAGTACGAGTGGTGTCAGGGTGGTGATGAACTCGGCATGCGCGATGCTGGTGCGCGTGATGGCGGTGAAGAAGATCGCGATGTTCGCGCCGAAGAACAAGCCGGCCGGGAGCACCAGTTTCCAGGTCTGACGCGATGGCCATGGTCGCCCGGTCCGTTGCCGAACCACCACCACGACCACCCACCAGCCGACAACGGCGCCGATCATGCGCCAGAACGCAACAACAGAGCCGGTGGATGCAGACCATTTGATCGCTGCGGAGCTGATCGAAAAACTGAGGACCGCCAGCGCGACCGCGACGAATCCAATTGGACGCGGACGCGCCGCTGCAGTGTTCACGGTGACGTTGCTACCAGTCGGGCAGGTCGAGCCATGCGTCGGCCGCAGCCGGATCGCCGACAATGTCGACCTCGCTGCGATCGAGTCGGCCCATGAGCACGAGCCAGATGTCCGCTGCTGGACCGCGGAGCGCGGCATCGCCCTTGTCGTGTACCGGAAGCATCCGGTACGTGCCGTTGTCGGACCAGACCAGCCATTCCCCGTCGACGTCGGTGCAGTGCACGTGCAGGCTGGCCGAGGGCGGCGGCACGCCTGCCCGTGCCAGGACCCGAGGAAGACCCATTTCGAGGTATTCGCCGATCCCGGTACTTGACAATTCCGGGTCAAGCGTTGCCTCGAGCCCTGCCGCGGTTTGGGCGTCCCATCGGTGCATCGCTGTTTCCAACGCTTGACGGCGTCCCCATACCCACACCTTCTGTTCGAGCGGGAATGGATGCCAGGTGTCGGCTTCCGGGCCGGCAGCGTCGAGCGCGTCGATCAGTGCCGTGGCGCCGTCGACGATCCACACGGCGAGGTTGTCGTCGGGTGCTGGACTGAAGTCGGCATCCCTCGGAGGTTGGCCTCCGTGGATAATGGCGTGGGTGGCCCAACGGTGGACCGAACCCGTGTGCTCGACGAGTTGGCGCAGATCCCAACCGGGGCACGCCGCGACCGGCGAGTCGAGATCGGCAGTGCGGACGACCGACGACATGAGGTCGGCGTCGGAGCGAAGCGCCGCCGAGACGGGGTTGATGTCGGTGCTCATCGCGCTGACGGTAGCCTTTTCGACATGAGTCCCCTCGAAGCCCTTGCCGGCGACAGTGGTGCAAGCCGCACCAGCGAACCGATCGTCACGGTCACGCCCGAAGCGCTCGAACATCTCACCGAACTGCGTGACGACGAAGCCGACGGCGAGCAGCTCGGTCTGCGCCTCGGTATTGCGTCAGCTGCCGGCGAAGATTTCCGCTACGACCTCTCGTTCGAAGAGTTTCTCACTGCGGCGTTCGACGACGAAGTGCGCACACACGACGGTCTCAAGGTGATCATTCCCGGAACCGATTTGGAACTGCTCACTGGCGCGACGCTCGACTACACCACGACACAGGGCCTCGTCATTCGCAATCCGAACAAGCCCGAAGCGCCAAGTGTCGAGGGTTTGACGAATGACGACGAGCTCTCAGCTGAGATCGAGGCACTCGTCGCGACCGAGGTCAACCCGGCGCTTGCGGCGCATGGCGGTTTCGTCACCTACATCGGTCATGACGGTGAGGGGACGGCGTTCCTCACGATGGGGGGCGGTTGTCACGGTTGCTCGATGAGCAAGATGACGATGCTCGACGGTGTGCAGACCATGCTCGTCGAGGCGTTGCCTGCGGTCGAACGGGTGAAAGACCTCACCGATCACACCACAGGCGAATCCCCCTTCTACTCCTGAGGGCGTCCCTCAGCGACGTGCAAGACGATCTTGCCGACGTGGGTCTTGGCTTGAAACGCTGCTTGTGCTGCACCGATTTTGCTGAGAGGGTACGTCGCTGCGACGAGGGGGCGGATCTGGCCAGATTCGATTCGTTTGATGAGACGGCTGAAGACGCCGGCGTCGAGCATTGTGCATCCGAAGAAGCTCAGGTCTTTCAAATAGAGCGTGCGCACGTCAAGTTCGACCATTGGGCCGGCAATCGCTCCTGACACCGCATAGCGTCCTCGGGGCCGGAGCAGTTCGAGCAAGGATGGCCATGCCGGCCCCGCAACAAGGTCGACGACGATGTCGACGCTGTTTACACCCAGCTCATCGATGAGGTCGGCGTCGCGTTCAACGGTGACATCAGCGCCAAGTTCGATGAGTTGTTCCTGCTTGGCTGCGCTCGTGACCGCAATGACTCGAGCGCCACGTGCCTTGGCCAGTTGTACGGTTGCCGACCCGACACCGCCCGATGCTCCGGTGACGAGGATGGTGTCGTCAGACCGCACGTTGGCACGCGTCAACATGTTCTCGGCGGTCGAGTACGAGCACGGGAAGGATGCCAACTCGACGTCGCTCAACACGCTGTCGACCCGATGTGCATGACGCGCGGCGATGCGTGTGTACTCGGCGAAGCCGCCGTCACACTCGGAGCCAAGAAACCACGGACTCGCCAACGGCTGTCCGTTGGCTTCCCAGATGCATGGCTCGACGAGCACTCGCTCGCCGATGCGAGCTGGGTCGACTCCGTCGCCCACCGCCACGATTCGGCCACAGACATCGATGCCCTGGATACGGGGGAGCGACAGCGCATCTCCGGTCCACCCTGCGTCGTCCTTGCCCGTGTTGCTCTTCGAGTACCACTCGACACGCGTGTTGATGTCGGTGTTGTTGACGCCTGCTGCGCCCACGCGAATGAGGACGTCGCCGGGTCCGGGAACTGGCATGGGAAGGTCGTCGCGCCATTCGAGGCATTCGGGCCCGCCGTGTCCAGTCAGCACGACACCGCTCATTTGACTCACGAGCCGGACGTTAGTCTGCGCGCATGATCTCGCTACTGGGCGTCCCGCTGGATGCGAACTCGTCACACCTGGTGGGCCCTGCGCTCGGCCCGGCTGCGATTCGTGTCGCGCTGCATTCTGGGTCCGGCAATCACTCGTCAGAAGCATCAGTCGAGGTCGTCGACCAGCTCGATGATGTGGGTGATGTTGCCATTGTCAACGAGCGCGGATCCCATGCCGACGCCGACGCCATCACCGCCGCGGTCGCCGCGCAACTCGACGACGGCCGCCAGATCATCACGCTCGGGGGCGACCACTCGATCACCTTCCCAATTCTGCGTGCGTTCCGGGCGCAACACGACAATCTGACCGTTGTCCACATCGACGCGCACCCAGACCTGTACGACGACCTCGACGGTAATCCGCTGAGCCACGCATCACCGTTCGCCCGAGCGCTTGAGGCCGGCTGCATGACCACGCTGGTGCAGCTCGGGATTCGTACTGCGACACCGCATCAGCGCGAGCAAGCGGCGAAGTGGGGCGTCACCATGCTGTCGTCACGCCAGCTCGGCGAGTTCGATCCGTCGACACTGTCCGGGCCGATCTATCTCACCATTGACCTCGATGGCCTCGATCCGTCGGTCGCTCCGGGCGTCTCGCACCACGAACCCGGCGGACTCACGGTTCGTGAAGTGCTCGACATCATCGACTCACTCCCGGGCCCGCTCGTCGGGGCCGACGTCGTTGAACTGAATCCGACGCGAGATCTCGTCGCGATGACGGCGATGGTCGGCGCGAAGCTCGTCAAGGAGATCGCGGCGGCGATGTTGCGTTCGGCGTAGCGAGCACCGAACGCGTGACAAAGTCGGCGATCTGGCGGGTCTCCCAGCCCATCCGACGCAGATCAAGCACTTCTCTCGGGTCGCTGGTGACGTTCCATGTGAACAACATCAACGGGGTGTCGCCGTCGAGAGCGTCGAGCAGCGGCTCGATCAGCGCGCACGCAAATGCGATCACCGGGTCCCCCTCGCGGCGACGCTGGAGAAATCCCCGGGACGATCGAAGGTGGATCGCAAGCGCACCGTGTTCAAGGCATGCGTTGATCCAACTTTCATTCCACCGAGCAAACGAGTCGAGTTCGTCGTCCGTTGCGCCGCCGGACGAATCGAACAGCTCAGCGGCCCGCATGGGGAGTTGCAGTACGACCGCCTGAATGACATCGTCGACCGATGCGAAGTGGCGGTATGCCGTGGCGGTGGAAACACCGGCGAGCGATGCGACGTCCGTAAGTCGCGTCGGTGGAGCGTCGTGTTCGTGGACCCAGGCGTGCACTGCGCGGACCAGTCGCTCGCGAGTGCGTCGTGTATCGGCGCGCTCCGACGGCGATCGCCCGGCAAGTGCGGCCAGGTTGTCCCGGTCGTGGGGGTCGGCGCTCACCCGTTCGACGATATCTGGCAGCTGTCGCACCGCCGCTCCGAGATGAGAGGAGATTCTCATGTACGCTTTCCGGGATGACGACGGTCGATGCGCAGCCCCATTCGATGACCACGCCGCGGGTCGCCGCATTCGACCGCTGGATCCGGGGCAGGTTCGCGGATCTCAACACCGAGCTTGAAACGCTGTACGCACGTCAGCAGAATCGGTCCAACGTCGAAGGGGTCGGCGACGCCCTGAAGCAGTGCCTGCTTGATGAAGGACGCGAGCTGATCATTCCGCTCATCGAGGAAGGCAACACCGACGAGGGATTTGACGTGACGTTCGAGCTGCTCGGCAACGTCGGCTACTACATGGCAGCGTGTCGGCGCCACGAGATCACCGAGCCGTCACGTGAGCGAACTTCTCCCCTCGTCGAGGCATCGGCCCTCGCCCTCCATCTTGGCGCCAGCGTGGGCACCGTGCCCCGCTTCGTCACGAGCCACATGGAAACCTTCAACCGGGCCGTAAACGGGGTGTACCGAACGTTTACGCACGGACGGGATGAAAAGATCTTTCTCGATTACAACACGCGCTCGGCGTTCGCGTACATGCGTGCAGCTGACGCACTCGGCCGAATCCATCCGATGGGGGTGTCCCATCCCGCTGCGGACGACTTGCTGCGCGACGCCAAGCGGGCGCTTGAAGACGCGCTGGCGTTGAACACCGAACTTGGTGCGCTCCTCGACGTGGATGAATTCTTCTTCTCGGTACGCCCGTACTACAAGCCCTATCGCGTGGGTTCGACGGAATACCGCGGCGCCAACGCGGGCGACTTCGCGGCGTTCAACCAGATCGACATGTTGCTCGGGTTGTGCAGCCCCACCGACCTGGCGTACAGCCAGGTCGTCGTTGAGAAGATCCCGTACCTGACGCCCGATGAACAGCGACGTCTCCACGACTCGTTTCGCCATCCCAACCTCCTCGATGGTTTGCTCGCTCAGATCAACCACGCCAAAGAGGACTGGTTCCAGCGTCATGTCGCCACGTTCCTCGAGGTCTGCGAAGCACACGGGCGTGCCGCTGCGCATCATCACGACGAGCTCGTTGTCGGGTTCATCAAAGGGCCCGCTGAGCGGATCCCCGTCGAACATCTTGACGGCATCACGGCCAGCGGCCCGCCACTCGACGTCCTCCTGCGCGCTCTCGAAGGTTTGCGTGATCGCCGGCTCGCTGCCGATCGTGATGATCTTCCCACCCGGCATCATGACCTCGCGACGTTGCGCGCCACGCTTCGCACGTGATCGCGTTGCCGGACGTCTTCGTCGACAACGAGGGGATCTACCTGCTGAGCCACTCGATTGGGCTTCCAGCGCGCGGGGCGCGGGACGCTGCCGCTGACTACTTTGAGGTCTGGGAGTCGGACACGTCGCATGCGTGGCCGCAGTGGCTCGGAGCGATCGATGGCTTCAGAGAGACCCTGAGTCGGCTGATCGGTGGCCAGTCGGCGTCGATCTGCCCCCAGAGCAACGTGTCGAGCGCTTTGTCGAAGATGCTCGGGGCGCTGCATCAGTCGTTTGATGCTCCGACGATCCTGCTCACCGAAGACGCGTTCCCGTCACTCGGCTACGTGTGCGAGCACGCCGGCTATGTGGTGCGCTACATCGCAGCGGATCTCGACGCAACTGATCCAGCGGTGTGGAAGTCAGCACTGACTGCCGACGTCGACATCGTGCTGATCACGCACGTGCACTCCAACACCGGTGAACAAATTCCCGTGGCAGACATCGCCGGCATTGCCCACAGGCAGGGCGTGCTCTCGATTGTGGACGTCGCGCAATCGGTGGGTGTGCTGCCTGTCGACGTCGGAGCCTGGGATGTCGATGTTGTTGTGGGGAGTTGCGTCAAGTGGCTGAGCGGCGGCCCCGGTGCGGGGTGGCTGTGGGTTCGCCCCGACTTGATCGAGCGGTGCGCGCCAGTTGACGTCGGTTGGTTCTCTCACGATGACCCGTTTGAGTTCGACATCCACGACTTTCGCTACGCCGGTGACGCATTGCGATTCTGGGGTGGCACTCCCACGGTGTTGCCTTTCGTGATTGCACGGCACTCGATCGATGCGATCCGGAGCGTCGGTGTCGACGTCATCCGGCAACACAACCTGGCGATGGTCGATCAGCTCGTCGACGCACTGGGTGATCGAGTCCTCAGTCCTGTTCGGCCGGAACGGCGCAGTGGCACGTGCGTCATCCGGGCTGGCGAAGGCGCTGTCGAGGTGCTGTCGGGGCAGGGCATCGCCGTCGACCAACGCCGTGGTGCGATCAGGGCATCGCCACACATTCATACGAACGAAGGTGACATCGAGACACTCGTGGCAGCGCTGCTTGCGCGGCATTGACGTTCCGGCGCGTGGTCAGGTCGCGAGCAGGTCGTGGGTCTCGGGACGACGGCGCATGTAGGCCGCGGCGTACGAGCATGTGGGTTGCACCGTGAGCTGGCGCGCTCGCACATCGTCGAGCACGCTGGCCATCAGCCGGGCTGCGAAGTCCTTGCCGCGGTGGGCCGGTTCGGTCTCGACGTGAGGAATGGTCATCACGCCGTCGCTCACTCGGTAGTCGGCTGACCCGACGCGCTCGCCGTCGAGGAGGAGTTCGTAACGGTGCCCGGCGCCGAGGTCGACGACCTCAAGTTGCTCATGTTCGCTCATGCCTCATTGTCGCACGGTGATCGGTCCGATTCCCATCCGCTACATTGATTCTCAATGAGTGAGAATAGACCACGCAACTCGGTGCTGCGACTGGCGGTTGCCTCCGTGGCCAACGTTGGCTTCGCGGTCGTCCAGGTCGCGGTCGGGTTGGCGATTGGCTCAGTCGTGGTGCTCGCCGACGCAGCGCACCAGGCAGTCGATGCGTTGGGTCTGGTCACCGCGATGATTGCGCTCCGGGTGGCCCGACGCGTGCCAGATGACCAGTGGACCTACGGTCTTGGCAAGTCGGACGCGCTCGGCGGATTCGTCTCCGCGTTGTTGCTCCTCGTGTCGGTTGGCTGGATCATCTGGGAATCGGTCAACCGATTGTTTGCACCGGAGGAGGTCAACGGCGGGGGCGTCATTGTCATCGGCGCGATCGCCGTCGCGGTCAACGGCGCGAGCGTCTTGCTGGTCGGCCACGGGCACGGTCATGACGACATCTCGCTCCGGGCGGCCCGGCTCCACCTGCTGACCGACCTTGCGGGCTCAGTTGTTGTTGTGGTGTCCGGGGTGCTGCTCTCCATCGGTGGCCCCGCATGGATCGATCCTGTTGCCTCCCTTGTTCTTTCGGCAGCTGTGCTGTGGTCGACCCGCGGGATTCTGCTGTCGGCGTCGCACTTGTTGCTCGATCGTGTGCCCCGGCATCTCGAGACGAGCGACATCGTGGACGCGCTGTGCGCCGAGCCAGGGGTCAGCAGCGTGCACCATGTGCATGTGCGACCGACCGGCGGCGGCGACGTCAGCGTGACCGCCCACGTCGTCGTCGACGGTGCGCGGTCGGTGCATGATGCGCAAGGCACGGTCGAACGCCTGAGTGCACTGCTCGAACAGCAGCACCTGATCGGCCACGCGACGCTGCAGCTCGAATGCCATGACTGCGCCGACGACGTGCACCCGCACTGACGCGCGCCGATCGTAGTAGCCGCATCGGTGTGCGATGTCGGCGATTGGTTCGTCCGTGGTGTCGAGGAAGAAATCGTCAGTGGGTGGGAGTGCCAAGGCGGGCGGACCGGGCGACGTGCCGTTGGCTCTGTGCTGGTTCGCCATGACGGAAGTGATGGCACCGACACCGGCGCCTGATCGCTCGCAGCTGAGTCGTCACGGCTGTGCTGCGAGGGCCTGCTCGATGTCGGCGAGGATGTCGACGGTTTCCTCCAGGCCGACCGACAGGCGAATCAGCCCGTCGGTGACTCTCGTCGTCACCTGCTCGTCCAGCGTCAGGCTTGCATGGGTCGTGGTCGCGGGGTGGCAGACGAGTGTCTCGGGCCCGCCGAGCGAAGTGGCGCACCGGGCGATCTGCACCGACGCAAGAAATCGTTGAGCAGCAGCTCGGTCTGCGACCTCGAATGAGAGCACCGTGCCGTACTGTAGGAGTTGTCGCGACGCGAGAGCGTGCTGCGGATGTTCAGACAGCCCGGGGTAGTGCACGACCGAGACCATCGGGTGATCGGCGAGCATCACGGCGACGGATCTGGCGGACTCGTTCTGCTGACGAGTGCGAACCCCGAGCGTGCGGATGCCGCGTAGTGCATTGAGCGCATCGAACGGGGAAGGGGTGGAGCCGTGGAGGACGGCATAGGCCCAGATGTCGTCGAGGAGATCGCAGTCACCGGCGATGACCCCGAGCGTGGCGTCGTTGTGCCCGGCGATGCCTTTGGTCGCGGAGTGCAGCGAGATGTCGACGCCGTGGGCGAGGGGCTGTTGGCCGAGCGGTGTGGCAAAGGTCGAGTCGACGAGCGTCAACGGCCCACGAATACTGCCGAGCTCGTCGAGATCAGCGAGTTCGAGTCGCGGATTTGAGGGTGACTCCGCGATCACGAGCATCGTGCGACCGGGAATCACTGCCTCGGCAAATGCTCCCGGAGTGCTGACATCGATGAACGTCACGTCGATGCCCATGCGTTGGCACGGCCCCTGCAGGAAGGCAAGCGTGCCTGCGTACAGTTGCCGCTGGGCAACGATGTGGCTCCCGGTTCCGCAGAGTGCGAAGACCGTGGCGGCGATCGCGCCCATTCCTGAGCCGAATGCGAGTGCGGCTTCGGCTCCTTCGAGTTCGGCCACAGCGTGCTCGAACTGCTCGACCGTGGGATTGGCATACCGACTGTAGAAGTCGTTGTGGCGAGTCGAGGTGGCCCGTCGGTTGGCGTCGTCGAGTCCGTCCGACTCCCAGGTGCTTGATGCCCAGAGGGCGGGGGCCAATGATTTCCCGCTGTGCGCGCGCCCTGCCGTGATGGCCTGCGTAGCAGGGGACTGTTTGGGCGGGGTCACCATGGCGGAGCACGATACCCGACCAGCGCGGTCAACTTTCGTCGACGTTACGATGGGCGACGTGGACGCACCACTCGACGCCGACGAAGCGGGTCGCGTCCTGCGCCGAGCGCGAGGGCTTGCAACGGAACACGGCGTCGATGATGACACCGACGCGGTAGTGAGTGGTGCGGGCGTTTCCGGCCAGGCACTCGTCGAGGCAGCGGCCGAAGTCGGCATCGATCCGGACAGCGTGCGAGATGCTCTGGCACTCGAACGATTCGACGCCGACCTGCCCGAACGAGGTCGACTCGACCGACTGGCCGGGCCGGGCGCAGTGGCCGTTGAGCGCGTGGTGCGCCGCGAGCCTGACGCGGCGGTTGCCGACGCAGAAGCCTGGTTGGCGGTGACGTACCGCATGCGATGCATCCGAACTGCCGACGGCGAACTCGAATGCCGTCCCCGATCGGGCATCACCGCCGTTGCGGGGCGTTCGATGGCAGGAGCGACGGGCGAGGCCAACATCAAAGCGGTCGAACGGCTCATCGTCGCTGTCCAGCCCCTGGAACTGGGAGCGTCCGACGAGGCGCCGCGCACACTCGTCCGCTTCATTGCCGTTCGCGAGGGGTCTCGTCGTCGCCGGCTCGGTGCTGGGTCCATGGCTGGTGTTGCCGGGGTCGGCGTCGGCGTCGCGGGAGCGACCGCCGGTGCCATGGTCGCAGGACCGCTCCTCGCCGTTCCGCTCCTCGTTGGTGGATTTTCGGTGATGCGATCGGGCTCGCGTCACGCCGACAAAGTCGAACTTGAGCTGGTGCGCGTACTGTCGGCAGTCGATCGTGGCGAACGCCCCGTGGGGCTGGTCGGTCGGGCTGCCCGGCGGGCTCGGCGGGCGGTCGCCGACGTGCGCGACGGCACCGATTGACGGAGAACCGGCAGGGCCGTTCCTGAACGTGCTCACCGCGATGAAACCATCGAGCTGCTCGGTGACTGCTTCCTTCGTCGGCGCTTCGGGCCCGTGGTAGAACCTGCGTTGCGTCTCATTGACGATCTCGGTTCAACGTCGAGAAACTTGTCGGGGTACCCGACGATGACCGACCGAAGTGCCGCGGTCTCCGAGTCGACATGTACATCCATGGCCGTGCGGCTGCGCAGGGTCAGCTGAGGAGGGCGATGACCTTGTCATGCATGTGGCCGTTGCTGCTGATTGCGGTGTCGTGGAGGTGGGTGGCCTCACCGTGGCGGTCGGTAAAGGTCCCGCCGGCGGCTTCAACGATGGGCTGGATGGCGGCAAGGTCGTACGGGGCGACGCCGACCGCATCGACGGCAACGTCCATCGCTCCTTCGGCGACCAGCATGTGCTGCCAGAAGTCGCCGAGTCCACGCGAGCGGCGCGCCTGCTGCTGCAGCGAGACGAGCCGTTCGGTGAGGCCGAGACGATCCCACCCAGCATTGTGGGTCACGCAAACCTGAGAATCTCCGAGTGCAGTGACGCTTGAGACGGAAATCGATCGTTCGGCGCCACGAACGGACACGTGAGCACCGAGGCCCACGCCACCCCACCATCGGAACCCAAGAGCGGGTGCCGAAACGACGCCAAGGACGGGGATGTCGTCGTGGGTGAGCGCGATCAGTGATGCCCACACGGGAATGCCGCGGACGAATCCCGAGGTGCCGTCGATCGGGTCGATCACCCATCGCCACAGCGACGTCTCGTTGCCTCCGAGCCCGTGTTCTTCACCGAAGGTCCCGTGATCCGGTCGCTGTGCGACCAACGAGTTGACGATCAAGGTTTCGGTTTGCCGGTCGATCTCGGTCACTTCGGTCTGGTTGGTCTTCCAATCGACCGTGAAGTCGCGATCGACGAAGTGGGGCAGCGTGAATGCGTCGGCGACGTCGGCGACGTCGAGCGCCAACTTGAGGTCGGCCTGAAGATCCAGATCGCTCACGAGTTGGAATCGGCGTCGACCGCTCGATGGAAGTCGGGTGCGCGTTTCTCTTTCAGCGCAGCGAGACCCTCAGCGGCGTCGGGCCCGAGGAAGTTGAGCATTTCGTAGGCGAGGGATGCCTCGAAGTTCGGTAACGCTTGGCGGATCCAATGGTTCAGCGCACGTTTGGTCATCCGAGTGGCGTCGACCGGCCCGGCGGCGAGCTTTCGGGCGACACCGAGCGCTGTGTCGAACACTTCGTCGGCTGGGACGGCCTTGGAGACCAGACCGATGCGTTCAGCCTCGGCGCCATCGAGAAAGTCGGCGGTGAGCAGGTAGTACTTCGCCTTCGCCATCCCGCAGAGCAGTGGCCAGATCGCCACCGCATGGTCGCCGGCGCCAACGCCGAGGCGAATGTGGCCATCGGTCAACTTGGCTGTCTCGTTGATGATGCTGACGTCGGCCATCAGCGCGACAGCGAGTCCGGCTCCGACGGCGACGCCATTGATGGCCGAGACAATCGGCGTGTCACAGTCGATCATCGTGCGCACGATGTCTCCGGCTTCGCGCATGACACGGATGGTCTGTGCGTAATCGCCGACCTGTTCGCTGATCCAGTCGAGGTCGCCGCCGGCCGAGAACGCTTTGCCGGCGCCGGTGACGATCACGGCACGCACCGACTCGTCGTCGTCGATCGTCCGGAACACCCGAGAGAGTTGCAAGTGCATCGCGCCGTCGGTGGCGTTGTACTTTTCTGGGTCGTCGAGGGTGATCAACAGCACGCCATCTGCGTCGGCGGGCTGTTCAAATCGCAGGCGGGTGTACTGCTCGTAGATCGAGAGGTCGATGTCGGTGGTCACGATGGGCACGTTACGAGATCAGACGCAACGGCCAGTGCTCGCGGGGGCGTCCGAGGTCAGAGCAAGCACGCGCTGGATCTCGGTGGCATCGGTGGCGAACCCGGTGCCGGCTCGCGTTCGAGAGCGCGCATACACGATGCCCATCACGGTCCCATCCTTCGCCACGACGGGGCCGCCTGAGTCTCCAACTTCGATGTCGCCGGAGATCTCGATCCCGCTCCGCTGCGCTGACTGTTCGCCATAGATGTCGTCGATGGTGATGGCCAAGCGCGTGGTCACGTCCACGGCTTGGCCGCTGACGCCGGCGTCGAGTGACCACCGGTGAGCGGTGGCAGCGCCGAGCGCGACGTCGCCGGTCGCCAGCGGCGGGGCATCGAGGCCGGGAACGGAGAGGACTGCAAGATCCGCAGATGCATCGAGGGTCATGAGTTGCGCAGGCCACTCGACGCCGGCAGCATCGACGATGGTGATGGTGGTCGCTCCGGCCACGGTGTGCGCCACGGTGACGATCTGGCCGGGTGCGCCCACCACGACGCCGCTCCCGGCGTTGGCGCTTGGCCCGCACCCGGTGGCGAGGATGCCAACGGTCGACGCGTTGGTGTCCTGGGCAGGAGTGTCACAGGCAGTGAGTGCCGTTGTGCCAGCCAGCGCCAGGAGGGCGAGGCGTCTCACGTGACCTCGAGGGGCAGGACCGCTTCGGTCTCGCCGTTGACGATCTTGCCGTTCGGTACGAATCCGTACTGCTCGTAGAACGGGCGCGGTGAGCCGCGGCCTTCGCACCAGTGCGTCTGGAGCGCAGCGGCGGACATTGCCCGACACTCTTCGACGACTGCATCGAGAGCCAGTCGTCCGATACCGCGTCGCTGGTGTCGGCGGTCGATGAGCAATCGCCACAACTCCGGGTCGGGATGGTGCTCGGTGATCGCGGTGATCATGACGAATCCGACGAGTTCGCCGTCAGCCTCGATCCCGAACGGCAAGGCGACGGTGAGTCCGCCGTTGTGGACCTCGGGACGCAGCGCGTCAGCAAGCGACGTCGCCATCGATGAAACGAAGCGTTGCTGCGATCGATGAGGCTCCAGCTTGCGGAGGCTGTGCACGTTGTCGGCGTCGACGTGGACGAGGCGGACGTCAGTGGGCGTGTTCCGGGGGCGAGTCAGCCAATCCGCTCGGTCGTTGCGAGTCATCCCGTAGAGCAGGTCATCGGAGTTGTCGTCGCCAACCCAGTAGGAGAGTCGCGTGTGTCCTTCACATCGGAAGCCAGTGCGTTCGAGTACCTGTGCAGATCCCACGTTGTCCGGGTGCAACATGGCCGAGATTCGGGTCACCTGGTCGTCGGACCACAGACGTTCTACCAAGGCATCGACTGCCTCGGTCGCGTAGCCGCGGCCCCAGGCCGATGGGTTCAGGGTGTAGCCGATCTCGATCGAACGCCCCTCGAAGGTGGGATGGATTGCCAGGTCCCCGAAGATCGCGGTGTCATGCGGATCGGCGATCGTGAGCATCCACCAGCTGTTGCTGACTGGGCCATCCAACTTCGTGAGCCCAGCGAGCATGTCCTCGGCTTGCTCCAGCGGATATGGCGGCACCCAATTCTGGTACTCGGCGACCAGCGCGTTGCTTCGCCGCTCGGCAAGCGCGGCCGCGTCGCTCAGTCGAGGTGGACGGAGCAGAAGTCGTTCGGTCGTGATGGGCTCGAAGGCCATGTCCTACTGCGTCGCGGCGGCGACAATTCCGGCAACGTCGAGGCCGAACTTCGCGTGGATGTTGTTCGACTTCGGATCGTGCTGGATGAATTTGGTCGGGATGCCGATCACGTTGACGACCGTTGATGGGGCAATGGTGGTGACCTCGTCGGCAATCGCCATACCGATGCCGCCAGCTCGGATGCCGTCTTCGATCGTGACGACGCGACGGTGCGTAGCAGCGGCAGCGATCATCGTGGGGTCGAGCGGGGCACAGCAGCGAGCATCCCAGACGTTCGCGGTGGTACCCGCCTCGGCGAGTTTGGCCGCAGCCTGCTCGGCAATTTCCAGCATCTTGCCAACGGCGATAATGCAGACCTCGGCATCGTCGGACGACACCACGTGCCGAGCATGGAAACCCTCGCCGACTTCGTGTTCGCCGACCTGTCGCGCCGCGCCGCGTGCGTAGCGGATCGCAATAGGTCCCTCGTCGACCAAATCGACCGCATCGTGCAGCATTTGCGCGAGCTCCTGTGCGCTCGACGGAGCGAAGACCCGCATGCCCGGCACCTTCGACATCAGCGCCATGTCGTACACGCCGTGGTGGCTGGCACCGTCAGGACCGGTGATGCCGGCGCGGTCGAGGCAGAAAATGACGGGCAGACGATGCAGTGCCACGTCGTACACGACCTGGTCCCAGGCCCGATTGAGGAACGTGGAGTAGACAGCAACGACCGGACGGAGGCCGCCCATCGCCATCCCGGCCGCACCCGTGACCGCATGCTGCTCGGCGATACCGACGTCGAAGAACCGATCGGGAAACCGTTCTTGAAACGGGATCAGCCCCGTGGGTCCGGGCATTGCAGCGGTGATCGCGACGAGTCGCGAGTCCGCCTCGCCCTCCTTGACGATTGCCTCGGCAAAGGCCTGGGTATAGCCGGTGGTGACTGCCTTTGGCGGGCCGACCGCTGGATCGAAGACCGGGGCATCATGCAGGTGTTTTTCGTCGTCGTCTTCGGCGGGGGAGTAGCCGCGACCCTTCTGGGTGAGCATGTGCACGAGGATTGGCCCCTCGTCGCTCAGTTCGATCGCGTTGTGGAGCGCGTGCTCCATCTCTTCGATGTTGTGCCCGTCGAACGGGCCGACATAACGCACGCCGAGCGCTTCGAAGAATGATGGCGGCTGGAGGAACTCACGCACGCCTGCCTTGAATGCATCCATTGCCGACCCTGCCTGATTGCCGACGAGTGGCAGGCTGTGCAGATAGCTCTCGAGGCGTCGCTGGCGTCGGACGTACACCGGGTTGAGTCGGATATCGGTCAGCGCATGGCTCAGCTTGCCGGTGACGCGATCAGTGAATGAGGCAGGTTCGACCTGCGCCGTGGGGTGAGAAGCTCGCTCGTCATGGCCCTGCACGTTGGCCGACAGATTCGACACGGTGGGTGCGTACGACCGACCGTTGTCGTTCAGAATGATGATCACGCGCTTCTTGCCATGACCGATGTTGTTGATCGCCTCGTAGGCCATCCCGCCGGTCATCGAACCGTCGCCGATAACCGCAACGATGTGTCGGTGCGGATCGGTGCCTGCATCGCGAGCGACCGACATGCCATAGGCGTAGGAAAGGATCGTGGAGGCGTGACTGTTCTCGACGTAGTCGTGCTCGGATTCTTCGCGGCTCGGATACCCGGAGAGGCCGCCGGCCTGACGTAACTGCTCGAACTGTTTCTGGCGCCCCGTGACGATCTTGTGGGTATAGGCCTGGTGGCCGGTGTCCCACAAGATGGCATCGGTCGGTGACTCGAACACTCGATGGAGGGCGAGCGTGAGTTCGACGGCACCCAGGTTGGACCCGAGGTGGCCAGCGTTTTCGGAGACGGCGCTCACGATGAAGTCGCGAATCTCGCCCGCGAGGTCATCGAGTTCAGGGTAGGACAGCCCGCGCAGGTCCTCTGGAGAGTTGACCTGTTCGAGAGTCACGCCCCTGACGATATCTCGCTCGTGGCCAGCGGCATGATCGTGCGTCGTGCTCGCTCACCTACAGTCGAGCCATGACCCTGTCTGGCAGTTCCCCGTTTGATCTCACAGGACGCGTTGCGCTCGTCACCGGCGGTAACAGCGGCATCGGGTTGGGCATGGCCGAAGGCCTGGCTGCGCATGGTGCCGACGTGGCGATTTGGGGGACGAATTCTGAGAAGAACGAGCGGGCGATCGACGTGCTGAGCCAGTACGACGTCGAGTTGCTGTCGATCATCTGTGACGTCAGTGACGAAGAAGCGGTCGTTCAGTCGATGGCCGACACTGCCGACGAACTCGGTCGGATCGACGCAGTGTTTGTCAATGCGGGCGTCAGCGGATCATCGCCGAGCTTCCTCGAGATGACCAGCGAGGACTGGCGGCGCGTCATGTCGGTCAACCTCGACGGTGCGTTCTACACCGCTCGGGAGGCGGCGAAACACATGGTTACTCGACACGAAGAAGGCGACACCGCCGGTGGCTCGATCGTGTTCACTTCATCGGGATCGTCAGAGTTCGGAGCGGCCTCGGGGCAGGCGTACGGTGCGACCAAGGCGGGGGTCAATGCAATGATGCGCGGCATCGCCGTAGCGCACGCTCGACATGGCATTCGATGCAACTCGATTCTGCCTGGCTGGATCGAGAGCGACATGACCGCACCGGCTTTCGGTTACGACACCTTCGTGCAGAAGGTGATGCCGCGCATCCCGACGCGTCGTTGGGGCACAAAGGAAGACTTCGCAGGCATTGCCACCTACCTGGCCAGCTCGGCGAGCACGTACCACACGGGCGACATCATCCGTATCGACGGCGGGTTCCATTCCTTCTGAATTCCTGAGCATCAGCCCGGGCGTCGGTAGACCGTGATGTGCTGTGCCGATTCTTCGGTGAAGGGTTCGCCGTCCATCGTCGACCATCGCGACTCGACGGAGAACCCGGCGGCCGCGGCCATCGCATCGAGTTGCTCGGGCGTCGCCCAGCGCACCATCCATGGCCGAAGGCGCACACCGCCCGTCTCGGTGAACTCGACAAACTGGCCGCTTGCCTGCTGCGTGTCGGGCGAGTGCTGCGACACGGACAACACCACTCGGTCGACCGCCATCGACCTGACCGACACGTCTGACCCGCTGCTGTCTCGACCGTCGGGAACGAACGCTTCGACGACGAAGGCCCCACCGGGTGACAATCGAGCGGCGACGGCATCAAAACACCGTTGTTGAGCTCCGTCTTCGAGCAGATTGAACAGGGTGTTGTAGGCCACAAGCGCGGCGTCGAATGGGCCGCCAGGTAGATCGTTGACCATGTCACCAGCAATCAAAGTGACGCGGCTCGACGGGTCGCGAACTGCGAGTTGCGCGAGCATGGCGTTGCTGGAGTCGATGCCCGTGACCCGGAGGCCCGCTTCGACCATCGGAACGGCCAAACGGCCCGTGCCGACACCCAATTCGAGGACAGCGCCGCCGGCGCCAGCCACGGTGACCATCCTGTCGACTGTGGCGTCAACGTCGGTGACATCCGCGTACCAGTCGTCGTACACCTCGGCGAAACCGTCGCCGTAGGAGGTGGATTCGTAGCCATGCACGTCCGCAGTGTCGCGCATCGGGCCCGGATATCAGCGAAGTGTCAGGCTCGCAGGCGACGTTCGATGACTTCGTTGGCGCCCAGCACCAGGGCGGCTGCGGCGAGTCCGGCCCACAGACCAACCACCTGACCCACGATGATGCCCGCAGCGATCACAGCAACCAACGCAATAATGTGCTGCTTCTTGAACTGAATGCTGCGGACCTTGCTCATCGCCGCCAAGTATCGCACCGATAGCCTTGCCGCCATGGTGACCTACCTCGATCACGCTGCTTCCGCGCCGATGCGCGATGAGGCGATCGAGGCGATGCTGCCGTACCTGCGAGATCAGTACGCGAACCCGTCGGGGTCGCATCGATTCGCGCGACAGGCACGTCAAGCCGTCGACGAGTCACGTGACCGCGTCGCCTCGGTGCTGGGGTGCCGTCCCAACGACGTGGTCTTCACAGGGTGTGGTACCGAAAGTGACAACATGGCCATCACCGGTGCGGTGCAACGCCTTGGTGGTGCAGCGGTGTGCGCGGCCGTCGAACATCACGCTGTGCTCGAAGTCGTCGAACATCACGGCGGAATCGTCGTCGGTGTTGATGCTGCTGGCCGGGTCGACCTCGATGACCTGGCAGCGCAGCTCGAGGGTCGAAATGTCTCGATCGTCAGCGTCATGACGGTCAACAACGAGGTCGGTTCGATCAACGATCTCGAAGCTGTCGGTCGGGTCGCGCGCCGCCACGCTCCCGGGGCGCTGGTTCACACCGATGCCGTTCAGGCTGTGTGCTGGCTCGACCTGCGCGATGTGACGCCGCACGTCGACTTGATGTCGCTGAGCGCGCACAAGTTCGGTGGCCCGAAGGGTGTGGGCATGCTCGTCGAGAACGGTGGGCCCAAGATTGATCCGTTGATCATCGGCGGCGGCCAGGAACGCGAGCGTCGGAGTGGCACTCACAACACTGCGGGAATCGTGGCCGCAGCCGTGGCCCTTGAACTGGCCGACGCCGAGCGGACGGCAGAGATTGCCCGCGTGAGCGTCCTTCGCGACCGGCTCGTCGATGGGTTGCAAGCATCCCTCAATGGTGTGCATGAGACGCTGTCTCGCGCCGACAAAGTGGCGGGCTCAGCTCACGTGTGCATCGAGGGCATCGAGAGCGAGTCGCTGCTCTATCTCCTCGACGAAGCCGACGTGTGTGCCTCGGCAGCTTCAGCCTGTGCAAGCGGAGCCATGGAACCATCGCATGTGCTCGCTGCCATGGGCGTGCCGCATGAGCGCGCGCTGGGTGCGTTACGTCTGACACTCGGCCACACCACGACCGAAGCAGATGTGGAACGAGGCATCGAGGTCGTTGTCGCCGCAGTCGACCGGCTCCGTCAGCGCTCTGCGCAGGTGGCGTCATGAAGGTGATGTGCGCAATGAGTGGCGGCGTTGACTCGTCGGTTGCCGCACTCCTGCTGCGCGACGCTGGCCACGAAGTGGTTGGCGTCACGATGAAACTGTGGGGCGGCGACAGCGACACCGGCTGCTGCTCAGTCAGTGATGTCGATGACGCTCGGCGAGTCGCGCAACAGCTCGGCATCGATCATCTCGTCTTCAACTTCGGTGACGACTTCGACGCGCACGTGGTCGAGCCGTACGTCGAAGCGCACGCCAATGGAGTGACACCGAACCCGTGCATCGAGTGCAACCGATCGGTCAAGTTCGCCCGGCTCGCCGAGCGCGCCGACCTGCTCGGTTTCGATGCGGTCGCCACCGGACACCACGCCAACATCGGTCGAGATGACGATGGAACGTTGACGTTGTTGCGCGGCGACGACCCGAAGAAGGACCAGAGCTATGTGGTGCACATGCTCGATCAGGGCCAGCTTGCACGCACGATGTTCCCGGTTGGCGGAATGCAGAAGTCGCAGGTGCGCGAGCTGGCAGCGCAGATCGACTTGCGGACCGCTGACAAGCCCGACAGTCAAGACGTGTGCTTCATCACCTCGACTGGTGGGCGGACGTCATTCCTCGGCGACCGTATTCCGTTTCATCGCGCCGAGGTCGTCGATCTTGACGGTACGCCGCTCGGTCAGGTTGAGTCCGTCGAGATGGTCACCATCGGCCAGCGCAAGGGGATCGGACTGCCGGGAGGCGGGCCGAAACGTTACGTCGTGGATGTCGACACCGCTGCACGCGTCGTCACTGTCGGCGCAGACAGCGATCTGTTGCGAAGCGAACTGACGGTGCACTCCATGGCGTGGGTCGACGAGGAAGTGTCCGGAGAGGTGCTCGTGCAGGCAAGCGCCCACGGTGCCACCCAACGAGCCACCATTCAATGCACCCAGGACTCGGTGCGAGTGGTGTGGGCCGAGCAGCAACGCCGCATCGCTCCCGGTCAGAGCGTGGTGTTCTATGACCTGAGCGATCAGCGCGTGCTCGGTGGCGGCATCGCCGACTGAACAGATTCAGCTACGAGACGGGGATACCCCGTGCCGCTGCCGTGCGAAGCGCTTCACCTGGGCGGCTCGGGCTGATCAGAAATCCGGTCATGTGGATGGCCCGACCGTTTGGCTCCTGCGGCGTGAATGCGAAGACGGTGGTGACGGTTTCCGACGCCTGCACTTCGATTGCGAAACCGCTTGCGGGCCCCGTGAGGTCGGCCGCTTCGGTGTCAGCGGGAGCGAGACGCATCCCGGCAAGCTGATTCGTGCGGACCATCAAGGTGTCGGCGAGCACGACCGGGTCATGCACGACGAGTCCGGCCGGAACGAGGACGAGCCAGCGTCGTGAGAGGCGATGCCACTTGGGAACGAGGAGCACGATCCCTGCGGCAGCGAGCAGGGTGAGGATGCCGCCGCCGATGGGGTTCTTGGCCGCGATGAGGATGGGTCCGAGCAGGAGTGCCGGCGCCCAGATGACCCACATCACGACTGCGGCTGAGCCGGCAGCCACCGGGAAGCGAAGCGGAAGCCGCTCCTCGTCGCCGTATGACGAGGCTTGCACGAAGACACGGCCAAAGTCGGCGGTGAAGATCGCCGCACACGCAACAACAGCAGGCACGGCGAGCAGCGCGAGATCGAGCGCCGGAGCTCCAGCAACGGCGGCGACGACTGCAACGACCAGCGACAACGGTGCACCGACCCGAGCGATGGTGAGCGACCGAACGGCCGGAAGAGCGAGGGCGGCCATCACGATGCCCCACAGCATCCAGCACCCGACACCTGCAACCCACCGCACCGCGTCGCTGCGATCTGCGAGCGCGCCGTCGATGGCTGCCCCACCGACGATTGCGACGAGTACCCATGCTCCTCGAGCGATCCACGCTGCCATCACAACATGCTACGAGCCACCTTCGGTGACCTACTCTGACCGCTGATGAAGTTCCGGATCTACCTTGAGACCGACCTGAACCGGGTGTTCACGAAGTCGTTGGGTGCGATTGCTGCAGCGGAGCTCGATGTGATCCTCACCCACCGTCTGGGGACTCCGGAGACGAAGATTTCCCAGGTCGACGAAGGCCGGACGTCATATCTCGACTTCGATTTCGACGGCGAGCGCGAGCCGCTCGTCGAGCAACTCGGACGACTCTCGGCCACCGCTGCCGCGTTTGCAGTGCACTCAACGTCATCACTCGAACCGCTGCCGCTGCGCGAGCAACTCGCGTTCGGGACCGAGGTCGTGACAGCGCAGCGATACAAGGGTAAGACGAGCGAGCGGCTGACCCGCCTGATGCTCAACGTGGCGAGCGCTGCGGACGCGTCGAAGGCGGCCGACGACCGTTCGGTGCTCGACCCGATGTGTGGGCGCGGCACGACGCTGAACTGGGCCCTGCTGTACGGAGCTCGGGCAACAGGGCTCGACGTCGATCGCCGTGCGCTCGATGACTACGCAACGTTTCTCGAGCAGTGGGCAAAGAGCAATCGTTACCCCCACAAGATGCAGCGATACAAGAAACAGAACAGCGAGTGCCGTCACTTCGACTTCACCGTGGCGGTCGATCGGGCAGGTCTCTCGGGCAAGACGGTTCCCGACATTCGCGCGTTCAATGCGCCAGCAGACAGCGGCGCGGTGGCGGTGGGTCGACACGCGATGATCGTGAGCGACCTGCCGTATGGGATTCAACACCAGGCCAGGTCGGACGGCAACCGCACGCCGACGTCGGTCGGAGATCTCGTGGAGAACGTCGCCGCGCGGTGGCCGTCGCAGATTCGAACCGGCGGCTCAGTGGCGCTGTCGTGGAACACGAAGACGCTGCGCGCCAGCGACATGGCGGCGCTGCTCGACCGAGCCGGATTCGATGCGGTCGCGACCCGCGGATTTGAGCACCAGGTCGATCGAACGATCAGCCGTGATGTGTTCCTGGCGAACCGGTCCAATCGCATCTGAGTGCAACGGTCACAATTGCGTCGGTGACCGTGGAGGTGCCAACCGACGGCTTCGCCGTTGTGGTCGGTGATGGTCCAAGTCGCGGTTGGGCTGGCGGTGCTGGCTCAGGGTTCGAGAACGACCCAGCCACGGCGCTGTAGCTCGGCGGCGAGGTCTTCGACCGGCACAGTGTCGAGCGCAATGCCGGAGGTTGCACGCTTCTTTGGCGGTGGGTCAGCGGCCTTCGTTTGCGGCGCTGACTTCGGGGCGCTCGGCGGTGGTTTCGGAGTGCGCTTTGCGGCAGGTGCATGCGAGCCGGGCGGGGGGCCGTCGCCGTGGATTTCCGTCTCGAGCTGCTCGATGAACTCATCGGCTTCGTCGCGGGTGAACTTGCCGCCGGCCTGCCGTTGGGTGAAACCCATTGGGCCGCGGGCATCGCGAAAGTCGCTGTGGCCGGCCGCCTCAAGCAATTCGAGGAGCTCGCGAATTTGCTTTCCGGTTGCCGGTGGGCCTGCCGACTGTCCAAACGCCATACCTCACCCTGCCACACGCGTGTGCTGTTGCGGCAGAGGCGAGTCTGCGGAACTTTGTTGCCAGCTGATCGAGAGCGATGCGACCCTTGGATTCGGTTGTGAACGGTGGTGCGTGAAACGATGGCACGATGATTGCGAAAGACAGTCGCTTCGCCAATGGCGCAGCGACGAGCATCGGAGGGCTTCCGCATCGCGATGCCGCTGCTGCTGCGGCGTTCGCCATCGGCGAATTTGAGATCGCCACCATTCCGTCACTTCCGAACGTGGCCGGCATGACTGCTGCGGCGCTCGCGACCAACGAGCTCGACGACTCGTCGTTTGACGGCTTGCATGCATTTCTCACGCTCGGCCGGTTGGTCAACCTCGACGGTGAGCCGATTACGTGGCACCTGCCCGGCCCGCTCTCGGTCGGCGTGTCGCTGTGCGACGCTGGCCTCGAGCCAGCGGAGGCTTTCGCGCTCGCTGGCAAGGTCGTCGGTTCGAAACTGGTCGAGATCGCGGCGGAAGTGAGTCGCGTGCTCCCGAATTCACCGCAACTCGTGATGATCGACGAGCCGGCACTTGCCGATCTGATGCGGCCCGACTTTCCGATTCCTCCGGATCACGCTGTCGACGTGATGTCGAGCGCGATGGCTGCACTGCCGCATGACGTGGTCGCCGGAATCCACTGCAACTTGCAATGCGACATTGCGACGATGCTGGCGTCTGGCCCAGCCGTCATCTCGGTACCCGTTGCCGATGACCTTGTCGACTGGGCTGGTTACATCGACCGATTCCTCGACGACGGCGGCGTCATTGCGTGGGGTGTTGTGCCGACCGGCGGGCCGATCGCTGCCGGTGCTGATCGATACTGGCGAGCGTTGAGCGACGTCTGGTGCGAACTCGTGCGTCGCGGTTGTGATCCCGTTGCTCTTCGTCGGCAGAGCATGGTCACCCCGGGTGGCGGCCTTGAGGCTCATGCCGTGTCGGTCGCACGACGTTTGGCTCGACTCACCGCAGAGGTCGCCAAGCGCGTCCGCGACCAGTCCAACGCCACGCGGTTCGCCCTCGGCGCTTGATCTGCCTGGCGAGATCATCGGGCCCGGCCGAATAGCCTCCACCCTGATGTCCTCCGGCGAATCGTCAGCCAGCACACCACCCAATCCAGCAGTCCGCGTCGAATCGTTGCGGGCCCAGGTCGCTCACCACAATGAGCGCTACCACACCCTGGACGACCCCGAGATCAGCGATGCCGACTACGACGATCTGGCACGTGAACTGCGCGCACTGGAGGCCGAGTATCCAGACCTGGCGACTGACACGTCGCCAACCGGGCAAGTCGGCGGCGCGACCAGTGCGACGTTTGACCCTGTGGTGCACCGCGTGCCGATGATGAGTCTCGACAATGCGATGAATCGCGACGAACTCGTCGCGTGGGCCGATCGTGTCGTGAAGGGCCTCGACGGTCAGGTGCCCACGTTCGTCTGCGAGCTCAAGTTTGATGGGCTGGCGATGAGCATTCGCTACGAGGCCGGGCAGTTCGTGCAGGCGGCAACTCGCGGCGACGGCACCGTCGGCGAAGACGTCACGGCGAACGTGGCGACCATTGCCGACATCCCACACGAACTCTCGAAGCCATCAGGCAACGACGTCCCGGCAGTGGTCGAAGTCCGCGGCGAGGTGTACATGGGCACGTCGGCCTTCGAGCGGCTGAATGGGCGGGCGATTGCCGCCGGCGATAAGCCGTTCGTCAATCCGAGAAACTCTGCTGCAGGAAGTCTCCGGCAGAAGGACCCGGCCAAGACTGCCGAGCGGGAGCTCTCGTTCTGGGCGTACCAGCTTGGTGATGTGGACGGCGGACCCGTCTTCTCGAGCCATGCTGACACTCTGGCCTGGGTCGGCGAGCTCGGTTTTCCGACGAACGAACATGTGCAACGTTTCCGGACAATCGATGAGGTCGCCGCCCACTGCCTGCACTGGCAGGATCATCGACACACGCTCGACTACGAGATCGATGGCGTCGTGATCAAGGTCGACGACCCGGTCCAGCAAGACCTACTCGGCTTCACCTCGCGCGCTCCGAGGTGGGCCATCGCTTACAAGTTCCCACCTGAGGAACGGACCACAACCCTCCTCGATATTCGCGTCTCGGTTGGGCGGACCGGTCGAGCGACGCCATTCGCAGTCCTCGACCCGGTCTTTGTCGGCGGATCGACCGTGGGTATGGCGACACTTCACAATCGTGAGCAGGTCGCCGTGAAAGACGTGCGACCAGGCGACACGGTCATCGTTCGTAAGGCCGGCGACGTGATCCCTGAGGTTGTCGGCCCGGCACCAGCCAACAAGCGTCCGAAGGGCAGCGTGGCATGGGAGTTCCCCGTCAGCTGCCCGAGTTGCGGCGTGCTGCTCGTCCTCCCCGACGGTGAGGCCGACACGCGCTGCTTCAACCCGACGTGTCCAGCAAAACAGGTCGCGAAGATTGCCTATTTCGCCTCGCGTGGTGGGATGGACATCGAGGGACTCGGTGAGCAGATGATTGAGAAGCTCATCGACGCTGATTTGATCACCGACGCAGCTGATTTGTATTCCCTCACCGTTGAGCAACTCGTGGCGCTCGACCGCATCGGCGCGACCAGTGCCACGAACCTCGTCGACTCGATCCAAGCATCGAAGGACCGGCCACTTCAGAAGTTCATGCGGTCGCTCGGCGTTCGGCACTTTGGTCCGGCGGCATCGCAGGCACTCGCCGCTGAGTTCCACACACTCGATGCCATTATGGGACGGACCACCGAAGAGCTGGCCGCCGTCGATGGCGTGGGCGGAGTCATTGCCTCCACAATCACGGAATGGTTTGCAGCGCCGGAGAACCGTGCGCTCGTCGAGCGATTCCGAGATGCTGGGCTCAACTTCGGCGATCCTGAGGACGCAGTTCGTGCTGCAGAGGCGAAAGCGCTCATCCCCCAATCGCTTGAGGGGCAAACGGTGGTCGTGACCGGAACAGTCCCGGGCTACAGCCGAGAGCAAGCAGCTGAAGCCATCACGTCGCGCGGCGGTAAGAGCCCTGGCAGCGTCAGCAAAAAGACCCTCGCTTTGGTCGTCGGCGACCACGCCGGTGCGAGCAAGCTCACCAAGGCCGAAACGCTCGGCGTACCCATCGTCGCGGCGGCTGACTTCGAAGAGCTCCTGGCAACGGGTGCAGTGCCCGGAGTCGAGCTGCCCGAGCCCGGCGCCGGTGAGGCGAACTAGACGACTTCGAAGAACCAGTTGTACGAGCGGGCGTTGTCGCGCCCCTCGTCGACGCGCCAATACAGCACCCGTGCCTGGTGGCGCCCCTGAACGAATTCGGTGATCTGTGCATCGTCGGACGGTGTGAACGAGATGATCGAGTTGCCCGGATCGAAGATTGCCGTCGGTGGAAATGCCAAAAGCTGGCCCGGCTCAGCTTCAAGCTCGCCGATGTTGGTGGTCTCGAGTTCGATGCCATCGACGATGAGGACCGCCTCGTAGCCGAACTCGAGATCGACGGCGATGCCCTCCTGCTGGAGGACCTGCACCGCATTCTCGACGGGCGAGATCGACTCGATCTCGGCAGGCCGGTTCACACCTTCATCACCGGTGATCGCGCTGAAAAAGCCCCACACGATCAGCGTCAGGCCAGCGGCAATCACCAAGCTGGCAATCAGAAGCCCACGGTCGGGCCTGCGCCGCTTGGCGGGCGCCAACGATGGTGTTTCGTCATGCTCAACAGGATCGTCGAGGTCGGTCACGCCTTTATCATGCCGGGCAAGTCCGCATGCCACACACCTGAAACCACTCGGTTGAGTCCAGGCGGTAGCTTTTCGCGGTGGCGGTTGGGAAGACATTTGGAAACGACAGCGTCGACGACCTCGTTGATCGCGTGCTCGTCGATCGATACCGCGTCGTTGAGGTCGTCTCAGCGGGGGCCAACACCGTGATCTGCTCGGCCTTTGACATTGAGACGGACCAGCCGGTCACGTTCAAGATCGTGCAGCCGGATCTGGCCGAGGACGAGGCCTTCCGCCGGGAGTTCCGCACGCGTGCAGAGGTCGCCGCTGCACTCGGGCATCCCAACATCGCCGCCGTGCTCAACTGGGGCGACATCGAACTCGATGGCGCATCCACGGTGTTCTGGGTGGTGGAACACCTCGGCGGCGGCAGCCTGCGAGACCTGTTCGATCGTGGCCGACTCCTCGAGCCTTCTCAGGCGCTGGTCGTTGGCCTCGAAGCGTGCCGTGCACTCGCTGCCGCTCATGAACGCGGGATCGCCCACACTGAACTCACCCCGTCGAAGCTGGTGTTCGGAACGGATCGCCGCCTACGTATCGTCGATTTCGGCATGGCCGAACTCATTGGTCGCGAAGCGTGGACCGAGCCGGCAACCGTGGCCACCCACGTCGCCCGCTATGCGTCGCCGGAACAGGCATTGGGACTCGACGTCGGCCCCAAGACCGACGTCTACGCATTGGCGCTCTGCCTGCTCGAAGCCGTCACGGGGACCGTGCCGTTCGCCTCGGACTCGACGGTCTCAACGCTTGCTGCCCGCGTCGGCAAGTTGATGCCCGTGTCGGCCGACATCGGCTCGCTGGCATCGGTCATCGAACGTGCGGGGCGGCCGGAAGCAGAGGATCGTTTCACCGCTGGTGAATACGGCCGGGCCTTGGTGCAGGCGGCCGAGAAGCTGCCCCGGCCGGAGCCCATTCCGATCGTGGCGGCCGCACTGCTTGAGCCGGTGGACATGCGTCGTCCGAGCGACCCGACTGGAGGCGTTGAACGCCCGGTGGATTCAATCGCAGAACCTGAGATCGTGGCGAGCACGACTGCTCCGGAGTCTGACCTGGATGCGCCTGTCGTTGTTGCTGCCGCAGCCGGGATCGCCGCAGCCGGTGCTGCCGATGCTCCGATTCCGGCTGGCGACGGTGACGGACTCGTCATTCTGAGCGACGTCTCCGATGCCGAGGTCACAGATGTCGCGGAAACGGATGTGGCAGCTGTGCCGACCACTGTGGTGGACGAGGTCGTACCTGACTCGGCCCCGGCGACTGAACAGATGCCGGTCACGGCAATGCCGCTCGCGTCAGCGCCGAGCGAGTTGTATGACGACGAACGACCACGACGCCGCACGGGCGCCATGGTGATGCTGGCGCTTTTCGTCATCGCCGGGGTCGCCGCAATTGCGTTCGCGGCGTTCTACCTGCTGCGCACCAAGTCATATGAGGTCCCCGAGTTGGCGGGTGTCGAAGAGGCAGTCGCGCTCAACGAGATCGCTGGCAACGACTGGGTCATCGGTGTCGAGTACGAACGCAGCGACGACGAACCTGATGTCGGCGAAGTCATTCGGACGTTCCCGCTGCCGGGTGCTGTGCTCGAAGAAGGCGCCGACTTCACGCTGTTCGTCAGCGACGGGCCGCTCTTTCGCGTGCTGCCCGAAGTCGCTGGGCTCACCGCTGAAGCGGCCGCCGCGACGCTCGCCGATCTGCAGCTGCAGAGCATCGTCGATGCCGAAGGGTTCGACGAAGTCGCCGAATCAGGCGTGGTGCTGTCGTGGCGGGTCATCGGTGCAGAAGCAAGCGTTGCCGGCGGCGAGGTGCTCCCCGGAACCAACCTGGCGCTCACGGTGTCAAAGGGTCCAGCACCTCGGGTGGTCATCGACGTGACCGGCCTGACGCTCGAAGAAGCGCAGGCCGTCGCAGGGCAAGTCCAACTGAACGTGGTTGCGGGTGAGGATGCCTTCAGCGACGACGTCCCGGCTGGCATCATCTTCCGCCAGGACACCGCAGTCGGCGTCGAGTTGCCTCGCGACGGAACGATCACGGTGATCCGATCCAAGGGGCCCGACCTCATTGCGCTGCCGGCGCTCGAGGGACTCAGCTATACCGCTGCCCAGCAGGTGCTGACCGACGCCGGGTTTACGATCGGCAGCTTGCTCGGCACGACCGAAGGCACGTTCTTGTCGATCAGCATCTCAGCTGATCCGATCGGTGATCTGTATCGACGCGGGACCTCCGTCGATCTCATCTTCCTCTAATCGGGAATCGTCTCGCTGCGATGGTGATCGCTAGTTTCGGGGGATGACATCACTTGACGGGCGTGTGGTCATCATCACTGGTGCGGGTCGCGGCCTCGGACGCGAGCACGCGCTGTTCATGGCCAACGAAGGCGCTCGACTCGTCGTGAACGATCGCGGCAGCGACAACGACGGCAGCGGCGACGACGCCACACCGGCCGACGAAGTCGCTGCTGAAGCTCGGGCACTTGGCGGCCAGGCCGTTGCCAACGCCGACGACGTCGCCGATTGGGACGGCGCCAAGCGCATGGTCGATCAGGCCATTGAAGTCTTTGGTGGACTCGACGTCGTCGTCAACAACGCGGGCATTCTGCGCGACCGCTACCTCGTCAACATGACTGAGGACGAGTTCGACGCTGTCGTCAACGTGCATCTCAAGGGCCACTTTGCTCCCACCCGTCATGCTGCTGCGTATTGGCGTGACGAGCACAAGGCGGGCCGTGCGGCGCCGCGGAACCTGGTGCATACCTCAAGCACGTCGGGGCTGTTCGCGAACCCAGGCCAAACGAACTACGGCGCCGCCAAGTCCGGCATCGCAACGATGAGCCAGATCGCGGCCAAAGAGCTGGGGCGATATGGCGTGGTCAGCAACTGCATCGCCCCCGGCGCGCGGACGCGGCTCACGCTCGCCACCCCGGGCCTCGAAGACATCATGACGCCGGCCGACGCCGGCTTTGACAACTGGGATCCTGCGAACGTGGCACCGCTGGTCGCTTACCTGAGCACGCCCGACTGTCCGTTCTCTGGCGAGACGTTCTACATCAAGGGCGGTGTCGTGAAGCGCGTGACCTCCTGGGAGATGGCCGATCGCATCGAGACAGTCGGGGCATGGACGGTCGATGAACTGCGCGAGGCAATGCAGCCGATGACGCTGCAGCCACCCGTCGACGCCGACATGAACTGACCGCCCGCAACGCGGAGCCGTCAAGCGGTGATCGACTTGATTTCTTCGGCGATCGTGTCGGTGAACTCGTTCGACGGAATGGCCGTCTGCATGGCCATCATCTTCATCATGTCGCCCTGGACCTTGATCTTGCCGGCCATGAAAGCCTGCATGGCAATGGTCTGATCCTGTTCGACGAAGAGGGCTTGAGCGGTCGCGTAGTCCGTGGTGATGGTCGCATCTGCGTCGTCGAGTTCGCCGAGTTCGAGCTGCAGCCCGCCGGACGAGGTGTCGAAGAAGGCGTTGACGATGTCTTCGTCGAACGGCACCTCGAGGATTGCCAGGTTGATCTTGATCACCGTGGGAATTTCGGGGACCTGATCGGAGTACTTCTCACGGATGCCCCGCGCCGCGTCCATCCAGTCGTTGCTCAGAAAGGCATGCGTCATGGCTGTCACGATAGCCCTGACGCTCAGCGGAGCGTGGTCGTGCGAGTGGTGACCTGATCGAGGAACGTCTTGTCGAGTTCGAAGCCGAGCCCGGGCGACGTCGGCACCGTGACGTGACCGTCGGTGATCGTGATCGGGTCGATCACGATGTCCTGTGCGTAGAAGCGTGTCGATGCGCTGATGTCACCGGGGAGGGTGAAGCCGGGCAGCGCTGCGAGCACGGCGTTGGCGGCTCGTCCGATGCCGGTCTCGAGCATTCCGCCGCACCAGACCGGAATGTTCTTCGCGACGCACAGATCGTGAATGCGAACAGCTTCCAAATACCCGCCCACGCGGCCTGGCTTGATGTTTGCGATCTCACACGCTCCGAGTTCGATTGCGTCAGCAGTGCCGCTCGCAGACACCAACGACTCATCGAGGCAGATCGGCGTGTCGACCTCGGCGGCCAGCAGCGCATGGCCGATGATGTCAGCCTCAGGCAGTGGCTGTTCGATCAGCAGCATGTTGAACGGGTCGAGTTGGCGGAGATGCTGTCCATCGGTCCGGCGGTAGGCCGTGTTGGCATCGACCTGCAGAGGCGTGTCGGGGCCGATGAGCTCGCGCACAGCGGCGACGTGCTCGATGTCGCTGCCGGGTTCGATCTTGAGTTTGATGCGGACGTATCCGTCGTCGACGTAGCCCTGCACGGTGTTGAGGAGGTCGTCAACTGAATCGTGAATGCCGACGCTCACGCCGCTGGGAATCGTGGTGCGGGTGGCGCCGAGGTAGCTGGCAAACGACGTCTCGGTGGAGCGCAACTGCGCGTCGAGCACGGCCATCTCGATGGCCGCCTTCGCCATCGGATGCCCGTGCAGCTTGGACAGCGCCGCTCCGACGCCA
This sequence comes from uncultured Ilumatobacter sp., assembly GCF_963980585.1. Taxonomy (NCBI): domain Bacteria; kingdom Bacillati; phylum Actinomycetota; class Acidimicrobiia; order Acidimicrobiales; family Ilumatobacteraceae; genus Ilumatobacter; species uncultured Ilumatobacter sp. Next base: position 25,991 of record NZ_CAXCAM010000001.1, on the reverse strand, counting down.
GCTGCGTCGAGACGGCCCGTCGAGCGCAGCTGCGGCAGCAGGTGGTGTTCGATCACGTGTTGTGCGCCTTCGACGTACTCGGGCGAGTAGCTGGGCTCAGAGAGCGCGACGCACTCGCCCCAGCCCTCGGTCACCGAGCCGTCCTCAGCGGCCAATTCCACTCTGACGAGCAGGATGTCTCGAGCGGACTGCGACCCGAAGCTCGTACGGAACGGGCTGACGAGCGGCATGGCAATCCGCCGCAGTTCAACCAGACCAAGCTGGAAATTTGTCATGAGCCGATCACGTACTCTCCGTTGCGGGTAAATCCGACGACGTGCCGACCGGAGTCAAGCGCAGTCGTGAGCGCCTTGCGGCTGCTGGCGCGCCACGTGGCGACCGCTGCAGGGTCAGTTCGGCGAAGCGTGACGATGTCGTCGGGTGTGGGAATGAGCGAGTGTGCGTCGCTGCCGGTGCCATCACGGACGGGAGCGGCGGCGTCGGTAGCAGTCGACCAGGCCACGAGCAGGCGATCAGACTCGTCGCCGGCGTTGATGGCATCGGTCATCGTGCCGTAGAACCGCGGGAGGTACTCGTGGACCTCGGCGCCGAGGATCGCAATGTTGAACCAGGCGTTGCGGCGGACCAGCGGGTCGAACGTCCAGACAATCCACTCGATGCCTCGCTCGCGGGCCCACGACTGTTGGTGCAACTTCATGGCTCGCCCGAGACCAGTACTCCGTGCCCCCGGCAAGATGCCGGTGACGTGACTGTGGAGTGCGGGCTGGCCCTGGTGGGTGGCAAGTAACGCCACTGACGCACCCAGGATCTGACCGTTCGGGTGATTGTCGCTTCGGCGGGAAGTGTCGAACGCTCCGACAACATAGCCACCGGCATGTGAGACCGCCATCAACATTTCGAGGCGGACGAGTTCAGTCATCGAGCCCCAGACCTGTTGGAACACCTCGCCGATGATGACCATGTCGTCGGCGTCAGTGAGGAGACGGATCTCGACGGCGCCGTCCGGGGTCGACGGAACCTCTCCGGGTTCGGGTGCTCCGTCGTTGGGTGTCAGAGTGGGGTTCATGAAAAATGCTCGTTGTGTCGACACCGGACGATGGGGATGGGTGCCTCGCTCCACACGGTAGGCGCTGGGCACTGCCAACGCCTCACGAATCTCGGCGCTGTGCGCCGATCCCCGTCAATGGGGCGATCACAGCGCTTGCCGTGGCACCTGAGCTGAACGTCTCGTCAAATTGTGTGCCACCTGGTCACGAATGCCGATAGTCATGTTGCATGGCTCGCATCCTGGTCACTGAAGAAATCGCCGACGGAGGGCTTGAACGCCTCCGACAAGCCGGTCACGACGTCGACATTCAGGTCGGCAAGTCCGCCGAGGAGCTGCTGTCGATCGTCCCTGGCGCCGCGGCGCTCATCATTCGCTCCGCAACACAGGTCACTGCAGAACTCCTCGCCGCAGCGAACGACCTCATGGTTGTCGGGCGAGCCGGCATCGGCCTCGACAACGTCGATGTCAGTGCAGCCACCAAGCAGGGCGTCATGGTGGTCAATGCACCCCAGAGCAACATCGTCTCCGCAGCCGAGCACACGATGGCGCTCCTGCTCGCGCAGGCACGCAATGTGCCCCAAGCCCATGCAGCGCTCGTTGCGGGCCGCTGGGAGCGCAGTCGCTGGACCGGCGTCGAGCTGGTCGACAAGACCCTCGGTGTCGTCGGCCTTGGCCGTATCGGCAAGCTCGTGGCCGACCGCGCTCGGGCGTTCGGGATGCGCATCGTGGCGTACGACCCCTTCGTGTCGGAGGACCGTGCGAAGAAGATGGGGGTCGAACTGTTGGCGCTCGACCAACTGGTCGCCGAGTCGGACTTCCTGACGGTGCACCTTCCCAAGACCCCCGAGACCCTGGGTCTGATCAACCGTGATCTGTTGCTCAAGGCCAAGCCGTCGCTGCGAGTGATCAACGTCGCCCGTGGCGGCATCGTGCACGAGCAGGATCTCGCTGATTGCGTTCGTGATGGTGTCATCGCCGGCGCTGCGCTCGACGTGTTCTCCACCGAGCCGATGACCGAGTCCCCGCTTTTCGGACTCGACAGCATCGTCGTCACGCCACACCTCGGCGCGAGCACCAACGAAGCTCAGGACAAGGCCGGCGACACCATCGCCACCATGGTCGAACTGGCACTCGCCGGCGATTTCGTTCCGTTCGCTGTCAATGTCGATGCTGCAGAGGCCAACGAGACCCTCCGTCCCTACCTCCCGCTTGCCGAGCGGCTCGGCGGTCTGTTCGTCGCACTCAACGGGTCAATGCCCAAGACGCTCGAGATTTGCACCGAGGGCGAGATTGCCGGCTACGACACGCGCATCGTCGAACTCGCCGTTTTGAAGGGTTTCTTCGGAGCGATCTCTGATGAGCCGGTGACGTACGTGAACGCCCCGCAGCTCGCTCAGGATCATGGCATCGAAGTTCGTGACGTCAATTGCGCCACATCTGCGGATTACGTCAACCTGCTGACCCTGCGTGGTGGCGAGCACTCGATTTCGGGCACGCTCTCGGGCCCTCGTCACGAGCAACGCATCGTCAACATCGATGGCACGCCGTTCGACGTCCCACCGGCTGATCACATGGTCGTCGTCAGCAACGACGATCGTCCCGGTGTCATCGGCACGGTCGGCACGATTCTCGGCGACGCAGCAGTCAACATCGCCGACATGGACGTGGCCCGCGTCGAGGGCTCCAGTACTGCCGTGATGCTGATCGCCCCGACCGAGCAAGTCCCCGACGAGACGCTGCTCGCGCTGCGGGAGGCGCCGGGCATTCTCGACGTCAAGACACTCTGAGTCAGTCGTCACCCGGATCGGCAAGGGCGAGTGCTTCGGCAGTCCGCTTGGCCTCAGCCCGGGCCGCATCAGCAAAATCTTCGCCACTGCTGGCGTACAACACGGCGCGCGACGAGCTGACGATCAGTCCGCGAGCCGTCGCGTCGGCGCCGTGCTCGACGACGGTTGCGGCGTCACCGCCCTGTGCCCCGACACCTGGCACGAGAAACGGAAGACCGGGGGCTGCTGCCCGAATCTCGGCGAGTTCGGCTGGGTAAGTGGCTCCGACGACCAGGCCACAATCACCGAGCTGGGACCACTCGTTCGCGACGCGTTCGGCAACGTGCATGTAGATCGGTTTGCCGCCGTGCTCGGGTGCGGTGACCAACGATTGGAAGTCGTCCCCACCAGGGTTACTCGTCCGACACAGGGCGATGACGCCGCCACCGTCATTTCCGGCGTGCGCAAAGAACGGCTCGACTGAATCCGTACCGAGGTACGGGTTGACGGTCACCGCGTGTGCGCCGTACCGACCGAAGGCCTCACGTGCGTAGTGCTCAGCTGTTGATCCGATGTCGCCGCGCTTCGCGTCGAGGATCAGCGTCACATCGGGGTAGGTCTCACGGATGTACACGCAGATGCGCTCGAGCGCGTGCTCGGCGCGCTGGCTGGCGAAGTAGGCGAACTGTGGCTTGAATGAGCAGACGAGGTCAGCGGTGGCGTCGATAATCGCCCGGCAGAACCTTTCGATCGCGTCGGGTGCTCCGTCGAGCGGAGCGGGCAGACGCGCCGGGTCGGGGTCGAGACCGACACACAACATTGAAGAGGACGCGGTCCACGACCGTTCGAGCTGCGCATGAAATCCCACGCGCCCGAATGTACCCCGGCCCGCCCCTCAGCGCCTGAGCGTCACTCGACGGTGATTGCTGCTGTCGGACACATATCCGCAGCTTGGTTGACTTTGTCAGCCAGTTCGGGGCCGGGGTTCTCCTGGAGGATGTGGAGATACCCGTCGGTCCGGACCTCGAACACTTCGGGGCAGACCTGCATGCAGGCTCCGGTGGATGCGCAGTTGTCGAAATCGACGGTGACCTTCATGTGCTGTTCCCCTGTCTTCAGTGAGTGCGTCTCAGGCTTTGGCTTGACGGTAGCCGTCAGCGATTGCTGCTTCAGCAGTCGCGTAGCAGCGTTCGGCCCGGGTGCGTTCGTAGAAGCGGCCGCCCGGCACGTGGAAGATGTTTGAGTTGTCGTTGGCTTTGATTGGATGGCTTGGCGGACACGATCCATCGTCGTTCGACGAGACCCAATGGGCGACGTCGGTGGTCGGCGCAACAGTCGCAGGCTCCAGTGGTGGCCACTCTGGGGGAGCGGACGGCGATGGTGGCGCGTTGTGGTCGCGCCACCATCCCCATGCCACCCCACCGACTGCACCGATCAGGAGCAGCCAAATCGAGCGGCGCATCGCAGTGATCATCAACGACATGAGGGTCACGGTAGCGCCGGGCTCGGGTTGCACGGTGGCTTATTGGCGTTGGCGTTCGAATCCGGCGAGCACGGCGCGCAGCGAGGCGGTCGTGATGTTCGGGTCGGTACCGATGCCCCAGCGGATGTTGCCGTTGGCGTCGACGGTTTCGATGTAGGCAACCGCTCTGGCGTCTGCGCCCTGACCGATCGCGTGCTCGGCATAGTCGAGCACGTCAAAGTCGCCACCGACCGACGAACCAAACTCCGAGACCAGCGCAGCGACAAACGCTTCGACGGGACCATCACCTTGGCCGTCGAGCGAATGAGCTGAGCCGTTGACGTCGAGCTGGACCTGAATCGACGTGTTACCAGTGGTGTCGTCGTTGGACACGGTGTGCAGTTCGTGGCTCCGCAGGCGCATGTTCGGCTCAGACGGCATGTACTCGAGTTGGAACGCATCCCACATCACGCCGGGGCCAATTTCGGTGCCGGAGTCCTCGGTGATGTGCTGAATGGTCTTTGAGAACTCAATCTGGAGTCGACGGGGCAGGTCGAAGCCGTGCTCGGTCTTCATCACATAGGCCACGCCGCCCTTGCCAGACTGGCTGTTGACGCGAATCACCGCTTCGTAGGTGCGCCCCACGTGCTTCGGATCGATCGGCAGGTACGGCACGGCGAACTTGGGGTACTCGCCCGTCGCACTGTCGCGACTCCGATCGAGCGCGTCGATGCCCTTCTTGATCGCATCTTGGTGGCTGCCGGAGAACGCGGTGTAGACGAGGTCGCCGACGTAGGGATGGCGTGGGCTGACCGGCAGCCGGTTGCAGTACTCCGCTGTCCGTCGCAGTGCGTCGATGTCGGAGATGTCGAGCTGGGGATCGACGCCGTTCATAAACAAGTTCATCGCCAGATTGACGATGTCGACGTTGCCCGTGCGCTCACCATTGCCGAACAATGTGCCCTCGACACGGTCGGCGCCCGCCATCACGCCGAACTCGGCGGCGGCGACGGCACAGCCGCGGTCGTTGTGGGGGTGCAGCGAGATAATCACCGAATCGCGTTGGGAAATCGAACGTCCGAACCACTCGATCACATCGCCGTAGACGTTTGGGGAGTAGCACTCGACCGTTGCCGGCAGGTTGAGGATGATCGGGGCGGTCGGGGTCGGCGCGATGACACCCATCACGGCCTCGCACACTTCGATCGCGTACTCGGGCTCCGTCAGCGTGAAGCTCTCGGGGCTGTACTCGTAGCGAATTTGGGTCGCCGAGCCGTCGGAACGAGCAGGCAGGAGTGCTTCTTGCTCTTTGCAGAGGGCCGCGCCGGTGAGGGCGACGTCCTTGATGCCAGCCTGGTCGAGGTTGAAGACGACCTCGCGCTGAAGTGGGTTGGTCGAATTGTAGAAGTGCACGATTGCTCGAGGAGCGTCGCGCAGGCCTTCGTAGGTGCGCTTGATCAGTTCGGGTCGACACTGCACCAGGACTTGAATCCAGACATCGTCAGGAATCAGATCCTCTTCGATCAACTGCCGGAGGAAGTCGAAGTCGGGTTGGCTCGCGGACGGAAAGCCGATCTCGATCTCCTTGAAACCCATCTTGACGAGTTCGGTGAACATCTGCAGTTTTCGGGCGGGGTCCATCGGGTCGATGAGGGCCTGGTTGCCGTCGCGCAGGTCGACCGAGCACCAACGTGGCGCGGCGTCGATGACCACGTTGGGCCAGGTCCGGTCGGTGAGCGTGATCGGGATGAACGGCTGGTACTTGTCGAACGGCATCCGTGATGGCGATTGGGCCGTGATCGATTCGGGGCTGAGGATTTCAGGAGGCATGGTTTCTCTCGTGTGTCTGGAAGTTCAGTTCGTGGGAGCGTCGGCCGAAAAAGCAAAAACCCCCCGGCCGGAGGGCGGAGGGTGCGGGCGAGCGCGGCGTATCGGCACTCGCCCTACATAAGGAGCAGCAGTCGCCCGTCGTTCACAGGACAAACGATAGCACGGACCGGGGCCCGTGCCTATGCCATCTACTGGAGGGTACGCTCTTCGACAACATGACAGAATCAACAGCACGGCGGGGCGCTCCCCGCGGCAAGCGACCGCCGCGTCGCTCTGATGACTCGTCGAGCCGGGACCACGTCAACAAGTCCAACCTGACGACGACGAACTCACTCCCGCCCGTCGAGGCACCAACCGGTTTCTTCGAGCTCGGCGTCCCTGCCCGCATCGACGACGGACTCGCCGCGTGCGGGTTCGCCCAGCCATTCAACATCCAGACCGAAGCGGTCCCCGTTGCCATGCAAGGCAACGACGTGTGCGGTCGCGCGAAGACCGGCTCGGGCAAGACGCTCGCATTCGGCGTGCCGATGCTCGCTCGCATCACCGATGAGGCTGAGCCGATGCGTCCGCTTGGGCTCGTCCTGGTGCCGACCCGCGAACTGGCCGTTCAGGTGGCCGAGGTGTTGCAGCCGGTCGCCAATCACGCCGGAATGACCGTGCTGCCCGTCTACGGCGGCGCTTCACGGCATCACCAGGTCGAAGAGATGGCCAAGGGCGTCGAGATTGTCGTTGCGACGCCGCTGCGTCTGATCGATCTCATCAAGTCGAACGAGATCAGCCTCGATCACATTCAGATCGTCACGCTTGACGAAGCCGACCGAATGGCTGATGACGGGTTCACCCCGCAGGTCGAATGGATCCTGCGGCATTGTGACAGCCGCGATCAGACGATGCTCTTCTCCGCAACGCTCGACGGCGATGTCGGCCACCTCATTCGTGCGTACCAGACCGATCCGGTCACGATTGCCGTCGATGAAGCCACCGACACGGTCGGCACGATGCACCACTTGTTCCTTGGCGTCCATCACATGGACAAGGACAAGGTCATTGGCTCGATCGGCAAGGGCATCCCGAAGCTGCTGGTCTTCTGCCAAACCAAACGCAACTGTGATCGCGTGGCGCGCAACTTGGAAGAACTGGGCATCGACGCGCAGGCCATGCACGGCGACATGCAGCAGAGCTCGCGTGAGCGCACGCTGCGCAAGTTCGCCGAAGGCAAGTTGCAGGTGCTGGTAGCCACCGATGTGGCTGCCCGCGGTATTGACATCGACGACATCGGTGGCGTCATCCATTACGAGCCGCCGAAGGACGTGAAGGATTACCTGCACCGTTCGGGCCGCACCGCACGCGCTGGTCGTGACGGTTGGGCCGTCACGCTGGTCGAGTACAACCAGATGACGCAGGTCCGCATCCTGCAACGAATGATGCGCATGGAGCCGACGAAGCCGATCGAGGTCTTCTCGAACAACTCGAAGCTCATGAACCTCAACGAGTTCGACGAAGTCGTCACCACCTGAACCCAGCACACTCAACCGATGAGCAACATGCCGGCGGCGGAGTGGGAGATTGACGAGACGCTCGTTCGGGAGCTGCTCGCCGCGCAGGTTCCGGAACTGGCTGATCGGCCGCTGGCAATGCTCGCCAACGGCTGGGACAACGTGATGTATCGGCTCGGCGCTGACCTCACCGTCCGCCTGCCACGGCGAAAGTTGGCCGTGCCGTTGATTGAGCATGAACAGCGCTGCCTGGAGTTACTCGCGCCACAGCTGCCGATTCCTGTCCCGGTGCCCGTGCACCACGGCGTTCCTTCCGAACGGTTCCCGATGCCGTGGAGCATCTGTCCGTGGTTTCCTGGTGTGCTTGCCGCCGATGCGTTGTTTGCCGATCCGATTCGTGAGGCTCGCCGCCTTGGTGCGTTCCTGACGGCGCTCCACGTCGCTGCACCGGATGACGCGCCGCGCAACGAGTGGCGCGGTCAAGACGCCAGAGTGCTTGCGCCGCGCGTCGCAGGGAACCTGGTACATATCGACCTCGACGGGTCGACGACTGTCGAGCTGGTCACTTCTCGCTTCGCTGCATTGGTTGACGTCGATCCGCATGCTGGACCGCCCGTGTGGCTCCACGGTGATTTGCACGCGGCGAACATGCTCGTCGACGACGGGGCTATCAGTGCGGTGATCGACTTCGGCGACATCACCAGTGGTGACCCAGCCGTCGACCTCGCCGTCGGATGGATGCTGTTCGAGGCCGAGGCACTCGAAGAGTTCCGTCGGGCGCTTCCCCATGCTGATGGCGCGACATGGTCCCGTGGCGCTGCGTGGGCGTTGCACTTCGCGCTGATGTACCTGGCCAACTCGGCAGACAACCCGCGCCTCAATGCAATGGGACGGCGCTTGCTGCCCTCGGTGATGTCAGGCGAGCTCGCGTAGTTCGCGCTGACGGACGTACGTCGTCACCACGACCGCGAGGCACACTGCCGCAGCACCGCTGATCGCCGCGCCGGGGCTGGTCCAGGATGCGACCACGCCGAGGAGGAGCGCACCGAACGGCATGATGCCGAACGATGTCAGGGCATACAGACCCATGACGCGGCCCATCAGGGGCTGTGGCGTGTTGGCCTGGATGAGCCCCTGATTCATGTTGATGTAGAAACCGCCCGCCAGCCCCATCGCGAAGGACAGGACGAGCACTTGCCACATCTCAGTGGTACGGCCCGTGAGAATCGTGATGGTCGATCCGCAGATCAGTGCCCGCTGGAACGCGGCGCCCTTGTGCTTCATGTTGCCTTTTCGCATCACGACAAACGAACTGATGGCGATACCCAGGCCCATCAAGGCAAACGGCGCCGCTGCCTCGCCGGCCGTGCGCCCGAGGCCGTCCTTCACGTGTGCTTGCAGCGTGACCATGATGGCGGGATTGACGGTGAGGCTGGCCACGACCAGCAGGCCGAACAACACGCGCAGGTTGTCGTCGCCGACCACATGGCGCAATCCGTCCTTCGTCTCGGCGAGTACAGATCGTTTCGGTGCGAGGTCGGCGTGGGGCGGGACGTCAAGGCGGAGCAGGAAGAGGACCCCGGCAAACATCAGACCGGCTTGGAACCAGAATGCTCCATCAAAGCCCCATTGGTCGCCAACCACCTTGGCGAGCACGGGGCCGAGGATGAGCGACAGGGTCATCGCGATGGCATTGATGGCAATTGCGCTGAAGAGCTGGTCTTTGTGGACGAGTGCGGGGATGAGGGCCGACCGCACCGGTTGGCCGATCGCCGACGCGGCGCCAGCGAAAAGGGTGACGACGATGACCCAGTTGAAGGACAGCGCGTCGGCGCGGATCAGGAGAGCGGTGACGGCCATCACGGCGCCGCCGGCAACCTGCGTCCAAATCAGCATGCTGCGGCGATCCCAGCGATCGGCCCACACGCCAGCCTGCAGGACCAGGAGCGCCGAGGGCAGTCCGAGTGTGAACACGACCACTCCCTGGTCGCTCTCGCTGCGGTTCAGGCCGTCGAGGACGAGCCACCCGAAGACGAAACGTTGGGCGTTCGAGACGAGAAAGAAGCAGATGTTGTTGAGCCACAGGAGCCGAAACGGACGAACCGTGATTGCGTTCGCTGGGCGCTCGACGCCGGTTTCCGTTGTGGTCACGTCGATCAGCCTGGCAGGTCTGACCTGGACGTCAAGGTGTCAGAGCGAACACTCAGGCACGAGTGGCGATGAAGACCGGGATGGTGCGATCGGTCTTCTCTGCGTACTGCGCGTAGGTCGGGAAGACCTCGACGGCTCGGTCCCACCAGGCTTGCCGCTCATCACCCTCGACGATGCGCGTCGTGTAGTCGGCGGGTGCCGGGCCGTCCTGGATCTCGCACATCGGCTCAGCAACGAGGTTGTGAAACCACGACGGGTTCTTCGGCGCGCCGCCGATCGACGCAACCAGCGCGTACTCGCCGTCATGCTCAACGCGCATCAAGGCGAACTTGCGAAGGTTGCCGCTGGCAGCGCCCCTGGTGGTGACAACGATGATCGGAATCCCGGTCTCACGCAACGTGTTGGCTGCTTGGCCGTTTGTCGCTTCGTAGGTGTCAACCTGTTCGCGGACCCAGTCCATCGTGCTTGGTACGTACGTTCCGGTGAGTGGCATGAGGTTGATCGTAGGCGGCGATGCCCTAGCGTCAGCCAGCGTGAAGTCAGCACGTGTCCTTGTCTCCCTCTCGTACGCGCTTGCCCTCGCTGCGTGTGGAGGAAGCGAATCGGCCGGTGACGGCAGCGAGGGATCGGACGTGATCGCGCAGACCATCGCGCCGACCACCGTCGTGGAACGTGCTCCCGATGACCCCGGTGACGTTGAGCAGACATGTGCCGAGCTGGAGACCGTTCGTGACCTGTCCGACGGGATCACCGATGCCACGAACGACATTTTGATTGGGCTCGCCGAAGCTGGTGCCGATGCGTCCGCGGCCGACACGCTTGTGGCGTTCGTGTCGCTCGCCGACGACGTCGAGAACGGCCTGCCCGAACTCTTGGCGGCGTATGACCGTGCGGCTGCTGCGGCGCCGGCTGACGTCGCTGTTGAGATTCGCGCCGTTGCGGACGGAACGGCAATTCTGACGCCGCAGCTGGCGGCTGCCTACCGTCAGATCGAATCGGCGAGCGATCTCGCTGACCTCGAGGGCATCTTCAACACCCCGCAGATGGAAGACGCGGCGCGCCGCGCGGGGATCTCATCGCTGCGTCTCGACAACTTCACCAACGTCAGCTGCGGCTTCCGGTTCTCCAACGGCTAAAACCGGACGGAGCCGCCAACGCGGATGACACCGCCGAAGGCCAACACTTGATGCGCCGTGTGTCCAGTCGAACCTATGCCAGGAAACGCTGGGGCGGGACGTAATGTCGCACGGATGGATGCCATCGCTTCGCCCGTCGTCGCGACCGGGCTCGTGAAGCAGTTCGGTGATTTTACTGCGGTGGCCGGAATCGACGTCGAAGTGGCACCGGGCGAGGCCTTTGGGTTCCTCGGCCCGAACGGAGCAGGCAAGACGTCGACGATGCGGATGATCGGGTGCGTGTCGCCCCCGACGAGCGGGTCACTTCGAATCTTCGGGCTCGACCCCGTGGCCGACGGCCGCCAGATCCGTGCTCGGATGGGGGTGGTGCCGCAACTGGACCAGCTCGACAATGAGCTCACAGTGATGGAAAACCTCGTCATCTACGGCCGGTACTTCGACATCTCGCGATCTGATGTGAAGGCCAAGGCAAAGGAGCTCCTCGAGTTTGTGCAGCTGACCGAGAAGGCTGGCAGCAAGGTCGACCCGCTGTCCGGGGGTCAAAAGCGTCGTGTCAGCATCGCTCGTTCGCTGATCAACGATCCGGATCTGCTGCTGCTCGACGAGCCGACGACAGGCCTTGATCCGCAGGCGCGGCACGTGCTTTGGGACCGGCTGTACCAGCTGAAGGAGCGGGGCGCGACGCAGGTAATTACCACGCACTTTATGGACGAGGCCGAGCAGCTGTGCGATCGGTTGGTGGTGATGGACGGTGGGTTGATCGTTGCCGAAGGATCGCCGCAAGGTCTCATTGCCGAACACATTCGTCGCGAGGTGCTCGAAGTCCGCTTCGGGTACGGCCGAAACATTGAGATGCTGCCCGCTGTCGATGGGGTTGGTGATCGCATCGAGGTGCTGCCTGACCGTCTGCTGATCTACACCGATGACGGCGATGCGTCGCTGTCCGAACTGCACCGGCGCCAGATCGTTCCGGAGAGTGCGCTGGTCAGGCGGAGCAGCCTCGAAGACGTTTTCCTCAAACTCACCGGACGGACACTCGTCGAGTGAACGTCACCGTGCAGCATCGAATCTCGTCGTGGGGGCCGTCGCGGGTCTACCTGCGCGACTGGATCTACTTCAAGCGCATGTGGTGGTCGGTGCTGATCGGCTCGATCGTGCAGCCGCTGATGTTCCTGCTCGGCGTCGGCCTCGGAGTCGGCGAACTCGTTGACCGAGGCCCTGAGGCAGCCAACGTGCTCGGTGACACCTCCTACTTCGCGTTCTATGCGACGGCGCTCTTGGCGACGACCTCAATGTTCGTCCTTGCACAGGAATCGTTGTGGCCGACCATGGATGGCTTCACCTGGTCGAACGCGCATCAGGCCATGATCAGCACGCCGCTCAACGCGGCCGACATCGTGTTCGGCAAGATGTTGCACTACGCCGTGCGCGGCATCGTCACGAGTGGTGGCGTTGCCCTGGTGCTGGCGCTGTTCGCCGATACACGCTCGTTCGGACTGATCCCCGCCGCGTTCGTGGGAATGCTCACGGGGCTGGCCTTCGCGATGCCGATCGCCGCATGGACGGCGACGCGGACGACCGACAACTCGTTCCCGGCGATCCTCCGGTTCGGAATCATCCCGATGTTCCTGTTCGGCGGCGCGTTCTACCCGATCGAACAATTGCCGACGTGGCTGCAGCCGGTGGCCTGGTGCACGCCGCTCTGGCACGGCGTCGAGCTGTGCAGAGGCCTCGTGCTCGGCGGATTGAGCCTTGGCGCTGGACTCGGGCACCTCGCCGTGCTGCTCGCGTTCTTCGCCGCCGGCATCCTCGCCGCCCGCGTCACGTTCGAGCGGAGGCTGCGGCCATGAGCGTCACGCTCAACCCGGCGGCACACACCCGAATCGTGCCCGCGGTGGTGTTCGACATCAAGCGGCCACAGCGAATGGTCGAGCGCAGCATCATGGTCGCGCGCCGGTCGTGGATGGTGCTGTTGAGCGGATTCTTTGAACCGTTCTTCTACCTGCTGTCGATCCGTATCGGTCTGTCTGCGCTGGTCGGTGATGTCGAGGTCGGCGGCGAGTTGGTGCCGTACGACCAGTTCGTCGCTCCAGGCCTGATGGCGGCGTCGGCAATGAACGGTGCCGTGTTCGACTCGACGATGAATGTCTTCTTCAAGCTGAAGCACTCGAAGCTGTACGACGCGGTGCTGACCACACCGATGTCGGCAGGTGATGTCGCCCTCGGCGAGATCGCCTGGGCGGTGCTGCGTGGAGCGCTGTACTCCACCGCGTTCATGCTGGCGATGTGGGCACTTGGGATGGTGCAGTCGCCATGGATTGTGTTGTCCGTGCCGATCTGTGTGCTGATCGGCTTCTCGTTCGCAGCAATCGGCATGGCGCTCACGACCTTCATGCGGTCGTGGGAGGATTTCGAATATGTCCCGGCGATCACGTTGCCGCTGTTCTTGTTTTCTGCCACGTTCTACCCGGTGTCCCAGTACGGGGACTGGGCATGGCTGGTCCAGCTGAGCCCGCTGTATCACGGTGTCGTCTTGGTCCGGGCCTCGAACCTCGGCGAGTGGTCGCCAGCGTTGATCGGCCACGCAGCAGTGCTGGTCGTGCTTGCCGTTGTCGGCGCGACGGTCGCGTCCCGTCGAATCGAACGCCTTCTGCTCACGTAGCGATGGTTCGGCAGTAGCTTGCCGAATATGACGACCTTGGATGCCGAAGCGGTCACGGATCACGCGAACAACACTTGGGAAGGCATCGTGCCGGTGTTGCACGACTACATCGCGATCCCGAATGTCTCCCTCGACTTTGACCCGGAATGGCGTGAACACGGATTCATGGCTGAGGCGGTCGACCTCATTGCCGGGTGGTGCCGCGACCGGCCCATTCCGGGCATGACGCTCGATGTGATGGAGCTGCCGGGGCGTACCCCGATGATCGTGATCGAAATACCGCCAGCGGGCGGCGGAGCGGCAGATGACACCGTGCTGCTGTACGGACACCTCGACAAGCAGCCTGAGATGGAGGGGTGGCGTGACGACCTCGGCCCGTGGACGCCCGTACTGGAGGGCGATCGGCTGTACGGCCGCGGTGGTGCCGACGATGGTTACGCGGCGTTTGCCAGCCTGACGGCCATTGAGGCGGTGCACGCCGCCGGAGGCGTCCACACCCGTTGCGTGGTCTTGATCGAAGCGAGCGAGGAATCGGGATCACCCGACCTTCCCGCCTACATCGACGCGCTCGCCGACACCATCGGCACCCCCAGCCTGGTTGTGTGTCTTGACTCGGGTTGCATCGACTACGACCGCATGTGGGTGACCACCTCGCTGCGCGGCATGGTGATGGGCAAGCTCACCGTCGACATTGTCACCGAGGGCCTGCACTCGGGGGACGCTTCGGGAATGATTCCGTCCACGTTCCGCATTGCTCGGCAACTCCTCGAACGGATCGAAGACTCGAGCAGCGGCGAGTTGCTGCTTCCTGAACTGCAGGTCGAGGTCCCTGCGGGGCGGTTGGCCGAGGCGCAGTCCACGGCGGAGGAGATCGGCGCGATCGCGACTCACTACCCATTCGTTGATGGCGCGGGTCCCACCACTGACGACCCTGCCGAACAGCTGCTTGCTCGAACATGGCGTGGCACGCTGAGCGTGGTCGGCGCCGACGGCTTGCCGCCGGCAGCCCGAGCGGGCAATGTGCTGCGGCCATCCACCACGCTGAAGCTGTCGTTCCGCCTCCCGCCGACAGCGGACCCGGATGTCGCGTTGGCAGCGATCATCGCAGCTCTTGAGTCCGACCCGCCGTACGGCGCGCGAGTCCGCTTTCACGAGACTGACGCTGCGCCGGGTTGGAATGCTCCGGCAACTGCGCCATGGCTTGAGGTGGGCCTTGATGCAGCGTCCAATGCCTCGTTTGGTCAACCAGCGCGCAGTTTCGGTGAAGGTGGCTCGATCCCATTCATGGGCATGCTCGGTGAGAAGTTCCCCGAGGCGCAGTTCGTCATCACCGGGGTGCTCGGTCCGGATGCGAACGCGCATGGCCCGAATGAATATCTGCACGTGCCGACTGCTCGCAAGCTCACGATGGCCGTTGCCCACCTGCTCAACGCGCACGCCACTCGCTGACCAGCAGCCGGGCCCGGGCCGGTCAGCGGCTGGTATCGGTATCGTCAGCCCATGACTCGTACCTCACGCCACGTCAATCTTGCTTCCCGCCCCCATGGCGCGCCCGTTGCCGAGAACTTTGAAGTGGTCGAAGTCGAGGTTCGTGAGCCGCAGGACGGCGAGATCGTCGTCGCTAATCGGTTCATGTCGGTCGACCCCTATATGCGGGGCCGGATGAATGACGTGAAGTCGTACGTTCCGCCGTTCCAGATCGGCCAGCCGCTTGACGGTGGAGCCGTCGGCGAAGTCATCGAGTCGAACTCACCCGACATCGCCGTTGGCGATCACGTCGTCCACGGCCTCGGTTGGCGCGAGATTGCCGTGATGCCTGCATCACAGACTCAACCCGCTGCGCAGGTCGACGGGGTCTCGCTCTCGGCGAACCTCGGTGTGCTCGGGATGCCGGGCATGACCGCCTACGCGGGGCTCCTCGACGTCGCATCGTTTCAGGAGGGTGAAGCCGTGTTTGTGTCGGGCGCAGCCGGTGCTGTCGGTTCACTGGTTGGCCAGCTCGCCAAGTTGAAGGGTGCATCACACGTCGTCGGCTCTGCCGGGTCGGACGAGAAGGTCGCCTGGCTCACCGATGAGCTTGGGTATGACGCAGCGTTCAACTACAAGTCGGGCCCGGTCGCCAAGCAGCTCTTCGCTGCAGCGCCCGACGGCATCGACGTCTACTTTGACAATGTCGGCGGCGACCACCTCGAGGCGGCAATCCACGCACTCAAGATGCATGGTCGAGTTGCCATGTGTGGTGCGATCTCGATGTACAACAACACCGAACCGGCGCCCGGTCCGAGCAACTTGACGCTCTTGATCGGCAAACGTCTGAACATCCGCGGTTTCATCGTCAGCGACCACGGCGAGATGCGCGCGGACTTCATCCGTGAAGTCGGCGGATGGCTGGCCGACGGCACGATCAAGTCCGAAGAGACCGTGATGCACGGCATCGAGAATGCCGGAGCGGCGTTCATCGGTCTGCTCGCCGGGGCGAACACGGGCAAGATGGTCGTCGAATTTTGAGTTTCTTGGTTAGTGCTTGAACACTTCGGTCGCGAGGTCGATGCCGCGTGTGTCGCCGAGTAGTCCTTCGTCCATTCGATTCATCACGTAGGCGAAGGTGATCTTGCGATCGATGTCGACGATGATCGATGAGCCACCCCAACCGCCCCAGTAGGCGTAGTTGCCTTCGGGGAGGTACGGGACGGCGATGGAGTGCAGGGCGTAACCCATCCCGAAGCGCACCGGAAGGCCGAGGACCTGGTCGACGCCGTTGGCCTGCTCTTCGAAAATCATCTTGATCGTGTCGGGCGACAACAATTCGACTCCGTCGACGGTTCCGCCGTTGGCAACGATCGCTTGGATACGCGCGACCGAGCGAGCGTTGCCGTGGCCGTTTGCCGCGCCGATCGTTGCCTGGCGCCACTCTGGCGTCCACGACTCGGTGGCATCCGGTGCGGGGCCGGTGAAGGTCTTGATCAGCACGCTGTCAGGATCCATCGTTGCCATATCGATTGCGAGCGCCGGCGGAGGGATCACGTTGGACACTCGATCGAACTCGCTGGGGTCGAGCCCGATGTGGAAGTCGGCGTCGAGCGGTCCGGCGATCTCCTCGGCGAAGAACTGGCCGAGCATTCGACCATCGATTCGGCGGATGACCTCACCGAGCAGGTGGCCCTGGTTGAGCGCGTGGTAGCCGGAGCCTTCGCCTGGCGTCCACCATGGTGCCTGGGCGGCGAGCATCGCCGTCGACTTCTCCCAGTCGTAGATGTCCTCGACCGCCACGGGTTGCTCCCAGGCACTCACCCCCGAGGTGTGACCCATCAGATGGCGGACCTCAATGTCGGCCTTGCCGTTCTGGGCAAACTCGGGCCAGTACGTCGAGACCTTCTCGTGGTAATCGAGCAACCCCCGCTCAGCGAGCACGAGTGTCGACAGGAACGTCATTGTCTTGGTCGTCGACCACACATTGGTGATCGTGTCGCGACCCCACGGCGTGGTCTGGGCCTCATCGGCCCAACCGCCCCAAATATCCACGACGGTCTCGCCCTCGACGGTGACCGACACCGACGCACCGACGTCCTTGCCGCTGTCGAGCGTCTCGCTCAGCAAGTCACCGAGCCGCGCATATTCAGAGGTCGACGTTCCAGAGATCTTGGCCATGCCGAAGTCTCGCCAGTGGCTCAGGTCAAGGACGAGTCAGCCAGCGGCATTGGAATCTGGAACGGGCGTGGACGAGCGAGGCTGAGACGAGTTGGTGCCTGGCACCAAGTCGTCTCAGCGCATCCAGGCGGGGCGGGTCGTCTCGAAGCTGGTGATCTCGTCGACGTGGGTCATCGTCAAGGCGATGTCGTCAAGGCCGTTGAGGAACCGGTGCTGAGTAGCGTCATCCATCGGAAATCGTTCGTCGATGTTTGCAGCGGGCACTTCGACCTTGCGTTGCTCCATGTCGACGACGATCGACGTCTGGGGGTCGTGCTCGATGGCGGCCCAGATCGCCTCGACGACTACTTCAGGAACCACGACCGGCACGAGGCCGTTCTTCGTGCAGTTGTTGCGAAAGATGTCTGAGAAGCTCGGCGCAATCACAGCGTCGAAGCCGTACTGCTGGATGGCCCACACCGCATGTTCCCGTGAAGAGCCGACGCCGAAGGCGGGGCCCGCGACCAGGATGTTGGCGCCGGCATAACGCTCGTCGTTGAGGACGAAGTCCTGCTGATCGCGCCACGCAGAGAAGAGGCCCTTCTCGAAGCCGGTGCGTTCGACCTGCTTCAACCACACGGCGGGGATGATCTGGTCGGTGTCGACGTCGGACCGCTTCAATGGCACACCGGTTCCGGTGATGACCTGCACAGCCTTCATGACGTCGCCTCCAGATCGCCAGGCGTACAGAATGTGCCCTTGACCGCCGTTGCCGCAGCGACGGCCGGCGAGACGAGATGAGTTCGACCACCGGGGCCTTGGCGGCCCTCGAAGTTGCGGTTGCTTGTCGAGGCGGCGCGCTCCTTGGGGGCGAGCTTGTCGGGGTTCATCGCGAGACACATCGAGCACCCGGGTTCGCGCCAGTCGGCGCCAGCAGCAGTGAAGATCTTGTCGAGGCCTTCTTCGATCGCCTGGTCTTTGACCTTGTGGCTGCCCGGAACGATCATCACGCGCGGCACGGTGACCTGGCGGCCTTCCATCACCGCGGCGGCGGCCCGGAGGTCTTCGATCCGGCTGTTGGTGCACGAACCGATGAACACCGTGTCGACGCTGACGTCGCGCATGCTTTGGCCAGCTTCGAGGCCCATGTAGTCGAGCGCTCGCTGCACGGTTTCCTGGGCGGTCTCGCTGTCGAAATCGCTTGGTGAAGGAATCGGTGTGTCGATGGACGCGACCTGGCCGGGGTTGGTGCCCCACGAGACGTGCGGAGCGATCTGCGCGGCATCGAGCACGACTTCCTTGTCCCACACGGCGTCATCATCGGTGTACAGGGTCTTCCAGTCGGCAACGGCTGCATCCCAGTTGGCGCCCTGCGGTGCCTGTGCGCGGCCCTCGAGGTAGTCGAACGTGGTCTGGTCAGGAGCGATGAGACCGGCCTTGGCGCCGGCCTCGATCGACATGTTGCAGACGGTCATGCGGCCTTCCATCGAGAGTGCCTGAATGGCCGATCCGCGGTACTCGATGATGTGGCCGATGCCGCCGCTGGTGCCGATCTCGCCGAGGATCGCGAGGATCACGTCCTTTGCCGTGACGCCGGGCTGGAGTTCACCATCGACGGTGACCGACATCCACTTTGGGCGACTTTGGGGGAGTGTCTGCGTCGCAAGCACGTGTTCGACCTCGCTGGTGCCGATGCCGAAGGCGATGGAACCGAACGCACCGTGCGTTGCGGTGTGGGAGTCGCCGCACACGATGGTCATGCCCGGCATGGTCCGACCTTGCTCGGGTCCGATGACATGGACGATGCCCTGGTTGGGGTCGCCCATGGGGAAGTTCGTGATGCCGAACTCGGCGGTGTTGACTCGCAACGTGTCGATCTGCTTGGCGGAGATCGGGTCAGCGATCGGTTGGTCGATGTTCTCGGTCGGGACGTTGTGGTCCTCGGTCGCAATCGTGAGGTCGGGTCGGCGCACGCCTCGACCGCTCAGCCGGAGCCCGTCGAACGCTTGCGGGCTGGTGACTTCGTGGACGAGGTGGAGGTCGATGTAGAGCAGTTCCGGCTCACCCTCGGTGGAGTGGACCAGATGGCGGTCCCACACTTTTTCTGGCAAGGTCTTCCCCATTGCAAACTCCTGTTGATCCTCGATGGTTGCAGGATCCCACATTGTGAGATACTGTTCTTGAGATATGGACAGGGTATCGGAAAATGCTGCGCCCGTGCCAGTGACTGGCGTCGGTGTGCTCGACAAGGCGATGGTCGTGATGCGAGCTGTCTCCGATGCGCCGTGTGGTCTCGCCCAGCTGCAGGCCTCGACCGGCCTCCCCCGGGCCACGGCACACCGTCTGGCGAGTGCCCTGGAAGCGCACGGCCTGCTCCGGCGTGACGCTGCTGGCCGCTTCGAACTCGGTCATGGTCTGGTCGCCCTCGGACAGTTGTCGGCCGATCGTTTTCCGCTCGTCGACGTTGCTCGACCGGTCGCTACTGCGCTGCGCGATGCAACTGGTGAGGCCGTTCAGGTGTTCGTGCGGGAGGGCAACCAGCGACGTTGTGTGTTGTCACTCGAATCAGCGCATGGTTTGCGGTGGATTGTTCCCGAGGGATCCTTGCTGCCGATTGAGGTCGGCTCGTCCGGCCGGTTGCTCGAAGGGGAGCGGGCCCGCAATGGCTGGATGCAGAGCGTCGGTGAGCGCGAGGCCGGCGTTGCCTCCGTGAGCGCTCCGATTCACACCGCCGACGGCGCCATCATCGGTGCACTGTCGGTGAGCGGGCCGGTCGAGCGTCTCACCAAGCAGCCTGGCAAACGCTTCGGAGCCATGGTCGTGGCCGCGGCGAGCGAGATCCGGCTGTAGCGCTCCGTCAAGCTGCAGGCGCTGCGTTGCGGAATTCGCGCCACAGCCACCAGAGCAGCGGAAGCTGCATCGGGAGGCGGACCCAGTTGGCCGGGCCAGCTGCAGTACCAACGCTCCGGGTGAATCGGCCGTCGACCAGTTTTGGCTCGACCTTGTTGACCGCAGCATCGATGTTCGCCGGGAACACGGCGATCGTGAGCACGACCAATCCGAGTGCGGAGATTTTCCGTGTCGTGGTGTTGAACATGCCGAGCCCAAGCAGCAGCTCGGCGGCTCCGCTTGCCCGGTTGGCCAACGCGGCGCCCGGAAACCAGTCAGGCACGATCGCCTCGAAGAAGTCGGGCTTCGCGAAGTGGGCGACGCCGGCACCTGCGAAGACGATGCCGGCTGCAATTGCCGACGGTGGGGCGGGGTTCATCTTCATGAGCGCAGTCTGCCGGGAACGAGCGGGCAGCAGGGCGCGGCGAGGCGCGGTGAGGCGCGGCCCGCAATCCCAACCCCCTTCGAACCGGTGAACTGATCACGTGGCCGGTCGGGCGGCCTACGCTGGGCCTCGTGACCGACACCGCAACGAATGTGGAACTGCTTCCCTCCGACTGGCGTGAGCAGGTGCTGCAGCTCGCCGAGGAAAAAGACGCCGTCATTCTGGCGCACAACTATCAGCTGCCCGAGATTCAAGACATCGCGCATCACACCGGCGATTCGCTCGGCTTGAGTCGTGTGGCCGCCGAAGTCGAAGCATCGAAGATCGTGTTTTGCGGCGTCCACTTCATGGCCGAGTCCGCCAAGATCCTCAGCATGGACAAGACGGTCCTCATTCCCGACGAACGTGCCGGATGCAGCCTCGCCGAGACAATCACCGCCGACCAGCTCAGAGCCTGGAAGGCAGAACATCCCGGTGCCGTCGTTGTCAGCTACGTCAACACCACCGCGGCGGTGAAAGCCGAGACCGACATCTGCTGCACGTCGTCGAACGCCGTCGATGTCGTCAACTCGATCCCCGCCGACACCCCGGTGTTGTTCGGGCCCGATCAATTCCTCGGCGCCCACGTCCAGCGCATCACCGGCCGCGAGAACATGCACATTTGGATGGGCGAGTGCCATGTGCACGCCGGCATCAACGGCGCCGATCTGAAGGAACGCGTCGAGGCCGAACCCGATGCCGAACTGTTTGTACACCCCGAGTGCGGCTGCGCCACCAGCGCCCTCTACCTCGTGGGGGCCGGCGTTGTGCCTGAGGAAAGGACCAAGATCCTGTCCACCGGCGGGATGATCACCGCTGCCCGCGAGACCACCGCAAGCAAGGTCCTCGTCGCCACCGAGACCGGCATGATCCACCAACTCCAGAAGGCGGCACCTCACGTCGAGTTCGAAGCGGTCAACCGCGCAGCGGTGTGCAAGTACATGAAGATGATCACCCCTGCCAAGCTCCTCAACTGCCTGCGGACCCTGACCGATGAGGTCACGGTCGATCCCGACATCGCCGATCAAGCGCGCATGTCGGTCGAGCGGATGATCGCCATCGGCACAACGTCGCCGACCGCCGAATAGATCGCGAACATCATCTGATGCTGCCTCGCCGACTTGCCGCGCCCGCCTCGACATGGGAACGCGATGTTGACGTCGTGGTGCTCGGTTCGGGAGCCGCCGGATTGTCGGCGGCGCTCGCGTGCCGCCCGGTGCGCAGCGTGCTCGTCGTGACCAAAGACGTGCTGTCAGCTGGATCGACACAATGGGCCCAAGGTGGCTTGGCCGGTGTACTCCACCCGTCGGACACGATCGAGAATCACGTCCGAGACACGCTCGCCGCAGGCGCGGGTCTCTGCGACGAGGCTGTCGTGCGCGAACTCGTCACCGAAGCACCGAAGTCGATCCGCTACCTGATGCGGCTCGGTGCAGCGTTCGACCCCGAGCACGGTGGCACCGATATTGCGCTGACCCGTGAAGGTGGGCACAGTCACAATCGAATCGTGCACTCAGGCGGAGACCAGTCGGGCGCCGAGGTTCAACGCACACTCGACGAGTCCGCGCTCGGTGCAGGCGTCGATGTGATGGCCCGAGCGTTTGCCCTCGACCTGGTGATGGGCACGGCAGCTGACGGACAGCGCCAAGTCGTCGGCGTCCGAATTGGTCAAACGAACGAGAGTGGAGCGCTGGTATCGGTCGGAACGATCACAGCCCGAGCGGTGGTGATGGCCTGCGGCGGGTACGGCCAAGTGTTTGCCTCCACGTCGAACCCCCCAGCGGTGACCGGCGACGGCGTGGCGATGGCCCTCCGGGCAGGCCTGCCGGTGACCGACATTGAGTTCATCCAGTTTCACCCGACAGTGATGTGGCGTGGCGCAGATGCCACCGGACAGCAGGCATTGGTGTCCGAGGCAGTTCGAGGGGAGGGGGCGATCCTCTATGACGCCGCAGGTGAACGGATTATGGAGGGAGTGCACCCCCAAGAAGATCTCGCGCCGCGTGACGTCGTCGCTGCAGCGATCAGCCGGCGCATGGCCGAGGCCGCGGCCGGTGTCGACGATCACGTTTACCTCGACGCCACCCATCTGGGCGAGCGCTTCTACGAGCGGTTCCCGTCAATCACCGCCGCATGCCGTGAGATTGGGCTCGACCCGGCGACCGATCGCATCCCTGTCGCACCGGCCGCGCACTACGCGTGCGGCGGTCTCCGCGCCGGCCTTGACGGTGGCACGGCATTGCGTGGCCTCTACGCCGCGGGCGAGGTCACCGCCACTGGCGTCCACGGCGCCAACCGGCTGGCGTCGAACAGCTTGACCGAGTCGATCGTCGCCGGGACCAGAGTCGGCCGCGATCTCGCTTGGGAACTGCCTGACGCTGTGCGGCCCGACCCCGACATTCAGGCCGCTGCGAACGACCCGATGGCGGCTCCGTTGCTGCATCCATCCCGGCTGCGCGAAGTTCGCTCGGTGATGTCCCGTCACGTTGGCGTGTTGCGCAGCGCCGAGTCGCTGGCGTCAGCGGCGGGCGCGCTCGGATCGATTGCTCACACTCTCGGCACCGGCAACGACACAGCAGAGCCCTCGCGGCGTTCATGGGAGGGCACCAACCTGCTGACCATCGCCACAGCAATCGTGGCCGCCGCACAGGCCCGCACCGAGAGCCGCGGCTGCCATCGTCGCACCGACTTCCCCGAGCGACGCGACGTGTGGCGCACGCATCTCGACGTGGCGCTCGACGCGACCGGAACCATCGACGTCACGGGAACCCCCCCGGGGTTCCTGACCGGTTCCTGACCCGTCGTACACTGCCGCGATGTTCGTCTTCCATCCGCTGTCGGAAACCACGCGACGACACCTACTCGACGCCGGACTCGATCCCGATGCGCTGTCAGGCTTGATCCGCCACGCGATCGCCGAGGATTTGATGGGCGGCATCGACGTGACCTCGACCGCCACGATTCCGGCCGAGCAGCGCAGCATTGCGACCTTCGGGGCACGCGAGGCCGGTGTTGTGGCGGGCTTGCCTGTCGTCGCTGCGGTGGTCGAGACCGTCTGCGGGGACACGGCAAGTGAACTCAAGTACCTCGTCCGCGATGCATCGCGAGTCGAGCCTGGCACGAAGGTGGTCGCAGTCACAGCGCCGACACGGCTCATGCTCACTGCGGAACGAACCGCGCTCAACTTGCTCTGTCACCTTTCCGGCGTGGCGTCGCTGACCCGGAAGTGGGCAGATGCACTCGAGGGCACCTCGGCCTCAGTTCGCGACACCCGCAAGACCACTCCCGGATTGCGAGCGCTCGAGAAGTACGCGGTGCGCTGTGGCGGGGGTGTGAATCATCGCATGGGTTTGTCGGACATGGCCCTGGTCAAGGACAACCATGTCGCCGCCGCGGGTGGGGTCGTCGAGGCGTACACGCGCGTCAAAGCCCTGGAAGCGAGCATCCCCGTTCAGATCGAGGTCGACTCGGTCGACGTCATGCGCCTTGCCATCGACGCAGGAGCCGACGATGTGCTGATCGACAACTTCACACCGGATCAGATGCGCGAAGCCGTGCGTGTCCGCAATGAGATGAACCCAAATGTTCGGCTCGAAGCGAGTGGCGGTCTCACCGTTGACACCGCTCGACAGGTCGCTGAGACCGGCGTCGATCTCATCGCCGTCGGTGAGCTGACGCATTCGGCTCGCGTGCTCGATTTCGGCCTCGACCTGCAAGAAGTCCTCTGAAATCTGCACACCGGGAGGGTGAACGAATCGTTGGCAGTCGCGCCAGTAGCGTGCCAGCCATGCGTCGGACGATTCCCATTCTTGTCATCCTCTCCCTGCTCGGTGCCGCGTGTGCCGGCTCGGATTCCGAAGCCGCTCCGGATACCGCAGTCGAAGACTCAGTCGACGATGTCGTCGACTCATCAGCGGTTGCCGACGAGGCCGTCACCGATGACAGCATCGAGTCGGCTCCCGTGCCGACGAGCCCCGATAAGCCGACCGACATCGCCTTTCCCGGAGAGGCGCCAACGAAGCTCAAGGTCACCGTGTTGACCGAAGGCGACGGGCCCGAGTCGGAACTTGGTGACACCGTCATCGTCGACTACATCGGTGTGCGCAGCCTCGATGGCGAGGAATTCGACAACAGCTACGACCGAGGAACGCCCTTCGCCGTTGGCCCGCTCGGCAACGCACAGGTCATCGCCGGGTGGAACGACGGACTCATCGGTGTGCAAGCCGGTGCACAACTTCAACTCGACATCCCGAGCGACCTGGCCTACGGCGAGGCAGCGCGGAGTGAGGTCATCCGTGAGAACGAACCACTGACGTTCGTGATCGATGTCCGGTCCATTATCAAGCAGCCCGATCCTGCTGATGCACCGACCGAGTCCGGCGTGGAGGCATCCGAAGGTGCCACTGAACTGTCCTTCGAAGATCTCATCGAAGGCGACGGCGCGGTACTCGAAGAAGGGCAGACCGCGGTGTTCCATCTCGTTCTCTTCCGAGCGGACAATGGTGCCCAACTCGACAGCACCTGGACAGACGAGCCGATTCAGATTCCGATGGACCCGACCGGATTCCCGGCACTGGTCCAGGGCATGCCAGGCATGAATGTCGGTGGCCGTCGAGCGATCACCGCCCCGCCGTCACTCGCCTTCGGCGACGAGGGCAACCCGACGATCGGACTGCCGGCCGACACCGATGTTGTGATCGTCGTCGACCTCCTCGGGGCCTACTGACACGCTCACACTGACTGAGCGTCAGGCCACGCGTTCGCCGGCTTGAAACACACGCTCGACTCGGGGATGCAGATCGCTGACGTCGAGGTCGGTGCCACTGAACATGACGGCGTCGGCGAGCTTGCCGACTTCGAGCGTGCCAAGGTCGCGATCCACTCCCATCAGCTCGGCGGCGACCCGCGTCGACGACTCGAAGACGGCAGTTGGTGACATCCCGAGTTCGGCCATCGCCCTGAGTTCGCGCAGGTTCTGGCCGTGCGGGGTGACGCCAGAATCGGTCCCCATCGCGATGTTGACGCCCGCGTCGATGGCCTTGCGGATCGACTCGTGATGGACGTCGATCACAGCACGGCACTTGTCGAGAATGACGGCGGGAAGCTCGACGCCGCGGTCCGCTGCCTCGAGCACGCCGAGCGGTGCGATCAGAGTGGGGACGAGATACGTGCCGGCATCGAGCATCATCTGAATCGCCTCGTCATCGAGATAGATCCCGTGCTCGATAGATCGAATCCCGGCTCGAATGGCGTTCTTGATCCCATCGGTCGCCTGAGCGTGAGCCATCACGAAACGACCTGCAGCCGTGGCCTCCGCAACAAGCACATCGAGTTCGTCCGCCATGAAGTGCGCATGCTGAGGATCGTCTCGCGTCGAGATCACACCGCCCGATGTGCACACCTTGATCACGTCAGCGCCCGCTCTGATCAGTTCGCGGACCTTCTTGCGCATCTCCTCGGGCCCGTCGACGATGTTGTGCGGCCGACCCGGATGCTCATC